>CAJWMX010000316.1 GCA_913043805.1 uncultured Acidobacteriota bacterium
CACCGAGATAGGTTGCGGCGAGTGGCCAGGGCTGCAGGCCTCGTACCTGGTCGTGCAGCCGCCGCGCCGGGCGCGCCCAATTGAGAGGGCTGTCCTCTCGGGTCAGGCGGGGCGCGAAGGTGGCCTTGGCGTGATCCTGCTCCTCTTCACGCACTCGCCCGTCCTCGACCGCCTGGAGCGTCTCCACCAGCAGCGACGCTCCGAGCTCGGCGAGCGAGCGATCCAGTTCCTCGCTGGTGTCGTCGGGACCGATCGTCTGGGTGGCGCGCGCCAGCATCGGCCCGGCGTCCATTTCCGCCACTAATCGGATCATCGTGATGCCGGTCTCCGTTTCCCCCGCCATCACGGCCCGATGAATCGGAGCCGCGCCGCGATAGTCGGGCAGGAGCGACGCATGAACGTTGATCGTGCCGTGCGCTGGAGTCTCGAGAATCTCGTCCGGCAGAATTCGACCGTACGCCGCAACGACGCCGAGCGCTGGCGTCGCATCGACGAGGGCGAACAGAAAGTTCGGGTCCCGCATCCGCTCAGGCTGGAGCACAGGCAGGCCCGCCGCCGTCGCCGCGGCCTTGACCGGCGACGGAGTGGTGCGTTGGCCGCGCCCCCGACGACGGTCGGGCTGAGTGACCACGGCGGCCACCTCATGCCCCGCGGCGAGCATCGCCTCGAGTGAGGGCACGGCGAACTCTGGAGTACCGAAGAAAACGACTCTCACCACTTCCCCAGACGCTGCAGCTTGCAGACCCGCCGCACGATGAGATCCCGCCGAATGCCTCGGAGGCGGTTGACGAACAGGGTGCCGTCGAGATGGTCGAGCTCGTGTGAGAAAACACGGGCCAGCAGTCCGTCACCTTCCAGCCGTATCGTCGTCCCGTCCCTGTCCTGTCCTTCAAGGACCAGGCGCGTTGGACGAGGCACTGTTGCCGTGAAGCCCGGCAGACTGAGACACCCCTCCTCCTCGCGCTGCACGCCATCCTCCTCCAGCACGTGCGGATTGGCCAGGATGATGAGTTCGTCCGATGACCGTCCGCCGGAGGGGTCGGCGACGAACAACCGTTGGGCCACTCCCACCTGAGGCGCCGCCAGTCCGACCCCCGGCGCCGCGTACATCGTTTCCACCATGTCGTCGATCAGACGCTGGAGACCGTCATCGAAGCGCTCCACGTCGGACGCGGACGCATGCAACGTGTCGGCGCCGTAGCGAAGTATCGGGCGGATCATGCCAAGCTGGAGCGGTGGGTAAGAAAGCGCGAATGCCGACGGTCATTGTAGACGAAGTTCCTGCGCGGTTCCCGGGGCGCATGAGCCGTTCGGCCATGTCTCGGCGAGCCGAATTCGGGACCCTGCCCGAGGGCGACGATCTTGCACCGTTGTCCGGTGGAGGCGAGGTGGAACACGATTGGGACGAGCAAACGCCTTGACTCGTGGGAGAGCCCCGTCCTCAGGGAACTACGGCTAGCGATTCGACGCGTCGCGGACTCGCCATATCCGGTGCTCATCACCGGCGAGAGCAGCACCGGCAAGGAGCTGGTTGCCCGGGCGCTCCATCTGCTGAGCCGGCCACCGCGACGACGCCTCGGCGCCGTCAACTGCGCGGCGTTGACCGATGAACTGTTCGAGGCGGAGCTGTTTGGCTGCGTCCGCGGTTCCTTCACCGGCGCGGCGCAGGACCGCGCCGGCCTGTTCGAGGCGTCCGATTAGGGTAGCCTGCTGCTCGACAAGATCGGAGAGCTGTCGCCTAGAGCGCAGGCAAAGCTCCTGCGAGTTCTGCAGGAAGGTGAGGTGCGACGAGTCGGAGAGACCCAGCCTCGGCGGGTCGACGTTCGGGTGCTCGCGGCCACCAATCGCGTCCTGGAGGCGGAAGTCCGCTAGGGGCGTTTTCGCGAGGAGTTGCTGTATCGATTCGACGTGCTGCGACTGCGTGTCCCACCCGTGCGCGAGCGCCACAACGATGCACGATTGCTGGTCGAGCACTTCTGGGAACGGGCCTGTCGCGCTACCGGACGCTCATCTCGGCCCTCCACGTCGCTGCTCACGGTGCTCGAGCGCCACGACTGGCCAAGCAACGTCCGTCAGCTGCAAAATGTCGTCGCGTCACTCGTGGTGCGAGGCACGCAGCGCGGCGTCGTTGGGTCGGACGGACTGCAAAGCGCACTGGGGACGGCCGCCCAGGAATCGCAGACACTCTCACAGGCTCGGACCTTTTTGGAACGAAATTTCGTCAGGGTGGCCATGGTCCGGGCGGGCGGCTGGCGCGGAAAAGCCGCGCTCGCCCTCGGGCTCAGTCGGCAGGGCCTGTCGAAGCTCCTCAAGCGGTTTGACATCGAGGACACGCCCTCGGGCCTCAGCCGAACATCACGTTGACGATGAAGACGCCGGCCAGAATGCCCGCCGTGTCTGCCGCCAGACAGGCGGGAACCGTGTGACGAGTCGTCGTTACACCAACGGCCCCGTAGTAGACGGCCAGGGTGTAGAAGGTGGTTTCGGTGCTCCCCTGGAACGTGCTGACCATGTAGCCGATGAGACTGTCCGGCCCGTGCGCGGTCATGGTCTCGGCCATCACGCCAAATGCGCCCTGGCCGGTCAGGGGACGCAGCAGCGCCATCGGGAGCACCTCTGGCGGCATGCCGATGAGGCTGGTCGCCGGGGCGATGAGTCCCGCGAGTAGGTCGATGCCCCCTGAGGCTCGAAACATCCCGATCACGACGAGGATTGCGACCAGGTAGGGGATGATCCTAATCGCCACCTCGAACCCTTGCTTGGCGCCCTCCACGAGCGAGTCGTAGACCTGGACGCCGCGGACCCAGCCATACAGCATCAACACGACGACCAGTGACGGGAGCATCCAGCTTCCCGACAGCTGGGTAAGCACGTCGGTCGGGACCTGGTCGCGTAGCGACCACGCTTCCCTGGCGAGCAGGACCACCATCACGAGCCAGAACAGCCGCGCGACCCAGCGTCGGGTAGGGTCGGGCGTGCGCTCCGGTCCACCCACCGTGTCGTCGCTGAGATCAGCCTCGTCGGAGGTGGCCGTCAGAGCGACAGGGGCTGGCTCGGTGCGCCGATACAACGCCATGCGGCTCAAGAGGATGGCGACCGTGATACCGACGATCGACGCGCAGGCGCTCGCAAACCAGGTGGGCACGAAGATGCCCATCGCATCTTGAGAACCGACCGAGGCCCGTACGGCCACGACCCCGGAGGGCAGGATCGCCAGCGCCGACGTGTTGATGGCAAGAAACAGGACCATCGCGTTGGTCGCGGTCCCCGGCTTCGCATTCAGCTTCTGCAGCTCCTCCATCGCCTTGATTCCGAAGGGCGTCGCGGCGTTCCCCAACCCCATCATGTTGCTGGCAATATTGAGAATCATCGCGCTCATGGCCGGGCTGTCAGGCGGCACCGAGGGGAAGAGCCGGCTCATCACCGGGCCGATGAGTCGCGCGATGTGACGCGTGAGGCCGGCGTTCTCGACCACCCGCATCAAGCCGAGGAAGAACGCCATCAGCCCGACCAGGCCGATCGCCAGGTCGACCGCACCTCGGGCCGACGTGACGATCGAGTCGGTCAGGGCCTGCATCTGCCCGCTCAGCCCGGCGAGCAGGACGGCCGCGAGGGCGGCAACGACGATGAGACCGTTGAGCATGGGAGAGGGTCAGTCGAACCGCCGACCGAGCGTCTGCAGCCACCGGTCGTCCGGGTAGCGCTCGAGTGCTTCGGCAACGACCGTGCCGGCGGCCTCCTCGTCGCCGGCCCGTCCGTGCGCGTCGATCAACTTGGCCAGCAGCGCCGCACTCGGGTCGACCAGCGCACGGGCCTCCTCCAGGCGACGGGCGGCGTCGACCGGATCACCGATGGCGAGCGAGAGGTCCGCCATCCGGTCGAGGCGCGCCACTCGCTCGAGAGGTGGATCGAACGCCGTCAGCTGGTCGTGGGTGGCGAGCAGGTCCCGCGCCTTCTGGGGATCGCCGCCGTGTTCAGCGAGATCCGCGAGCTCCACAAACGCCGTCGGGTCGACGGGAAAACGGGAGACCGCGAGCTCAAGTGCGGTGACCGCGTCATCGAACTCGCCGGCCAACAGAAGCGCCCGGGCCAAGAGCGTGAGCGCCTCGCTGGACGCCGTGGCCCGAGGAATCGACTGGAGCGCTTCGAGCGACTTGCTGAGTGCGACCCGGTCGTCGTCGGCCCGTGCCGCGTCCAACCACACCCGGCCGAGGGCGACATAGGCTTGGGGGTGCTCCGGGTACTCCTCCGTGGTCCGGCCAAGCGCGAGGACCGCCATATCCATCCGTCCGGCCCGGGCATATGCCAGTCCGAGCTCGACGTCTCGCTCGGGCCGGTCCGGTTCGAGCGCCGCCAAGGCTTCGAGTTGCACGAGACGCTCGCCCCAGCGCCCGGCGCGCAGCAGCACGCCGCTCAGCGCCTCTCGCGCCGTGGTGAAGCCGGCGCGCAGA
>CAJWMX010000317.1 GCA_913043805.1 uncultured Acidobacteriota bacterium
CCGTCACCTCGCATCGAGCCTGCTGGCGTACTCCACCGGCGCCGAGGTGGAGTTCGCCGACCGTACTGAAGTCGAGTGGATTATCGAGAAGGGCCGCGCGAAGAGACACCCCGTCCGCGCAATGATCCACCAGGTCGTCCAGAGTGACCTGTTCCAACGGCGCTAGCGGGCCTACTCGGCCCGCAACGCCACCGCCGGCTCGACTCGTACGGCCCGAGCGGCTGGCGCCAGACACGCCAGCCAGGTCACCGACCCGACCACGACCGCCACGCCGGCGAACGTCACCCCGTCCCACGGGGCAACTCCGAAGAGTAGATGGTCGAGCGCTCCGCTGCCGAGGGCCGCGACTCCCAGTCCGACCACCCCGCCGATCGCCGCCGGTGCTGAGCAGCAGCGTCACCAAGTCGAGCACGCCCACCAGAGAGGCTGGCGCGCGCCAGCGGCCGAGCCGCCGCGCGACCTCGCGGTCAAGCTTGGTATCGCGGGCGCGATACATCTCCCCCATGCCGCCCTCACCTATTTTGGGCGAGCACTTCGTAGGCGCCGAGTCGCCTCCCTGGTTCCAGCGGCATCCGTCCCTACTGTCGGCTCTTGATGGCCTCGAGCTGCTCGAGGTCCAGGGGGTCTTGCGGTCGGCCGGCTTGCCGTTTCATTCGAATCAGCTCATCGATGGACGCGACATAGACGCTCCGGCCCTCGATTGTGACCGCAACCGCGCGCTCGCGCAGCCCATCGAAATCGTCACTCTCGGCGACCAGCCGGTCAACGTCGATAGCTCCATCCGGCGTGCGCAGGTTCAGCGCTACCATCCCCTTCTCCTGCCGCCATGCCTGAATCTGTTCGACGTCCCAGATTCGTTCGGCCGGCTCTGGAATGCGCGGACGAGCACCAAGCGACCAGAGCAGGTCTACCGCCACCTTCCACGATGACGACGTGAGTCTCGGAACCACGTCGAGATCGAACGTCACCCGTGATCCGCCGTGCAGGGTGGCCGCCACCCCACCGACGATCACGAAGTCAACGTGATGGTCGTGAAGGAGATTGAGAGCGTCGAGAAGGCTGCTCGCCATCCGGTTTCCGGTCGGGGAACGCCGCGCGAAGCCGTTTCAGGTCAAGCAAGCGATCGCTCAGCCGTTCGAGACGCTCCACGAAAGTCCTGGCGTCGAGCGGTGCGATCCGCGACCGATCCTCCTGAACGTCTGTCCAATCGAGCGTGGCAGCATCCGGGTGTGGCATGAGCGCTGATTGTCCCAGCTATCCCTCGCGGACTCAAACGGGCGCTTCGGCCGGGCCTAGCCTGCCCCGCCACAGCACGGGCAGCTCGCCGAACCGCTCAACTGCACCGACTCTGCGGCCCGCACGTTCTCGGCCGCGGTCCTGGTCCTGGCCGTGAGAGCACCGCCTACGACCTGCTCGGCAGGAGCCTCCCCCCTCTCGGCAGCCGAGTCCTGCCCGCGGTAGCCGGTGAAGATCTGATAGCGATACTCGCCCACCGTGGTCCGGATGCGGATCGCATTCGGACCGACTACTTCGGCCGGTAGCTCGGAGCCGTTCTGCAGCACGACGGCGTCACTGGGGTTCGGCAGGTTCGTGACGGTCCAGTCCGTCTCCTGTCCCCGTCGAGAACGATCCGCGTCGTAAGTACCCACGTAGAGCACGCCGCTCTCGGGGTCGTTCCAGGCCTGGTCGACACCCACGGTTGGATAGTCCACCCCTTCGACGGTCGGGGCGTCGTACTTGTCGAGGTGCCGACACTCGAACGCATCGACCCAGTTCCCCTCCTGGATCTCGGACAGCATCATCCGCGCCGTCCCCTGGCCACGCGGCCACGGCTCATTCCGGTTGAATCCCCACCCGAACCGGTCGCCGTCATCGCCGAACCAGAGCGGCTCGTTGTCGCGCTCCGCCGCGGAACGCAGTCGCTCGGCCACCATGTGGTCGCCAAGCGCAGTGGCCACCGCGAGCCCGTGCGCGTCTGCACCAATCTCTCGTCTCGGGTCCCGCCAGCCCTGGGCATTGGCCGCCGCGTCGTACACCTGCGTACCGATCTCACGAGACTGCGGCAAGAGATAGAACGCCAGCATGACGCCGCCATTGGGCGGCCCGTTCAGCTTGAAGTCCTCGAGCGGGTCGTAGAAGGCGGTGGTCCACTCGAGCTCGTTTTGCGCGTTAAACCCCATGTAGTTGTCCCGGGCGAACTCGACCCAATTCTCGAAGGCGCCATGCGCGCTGGTCACACCGAGCTGATCCGACAGATAGATCCCGAGACCAGCCGCGCTGTTGCACACCGGCCAGATCTTGGTGTTCTCGCACTGGGGCCCCTCCGGCCGGTCGGTGTATTGCCGGTGCAGGTGCTCTACGACTCGCGGCTGCGTCCACTCGAACAGCTGTCCCTCGAACCCGGCGACCTGCCACGGGCGCTCCCACTTGTCGTCGCCCGAGACGTACTTGTAGATGGCCAGCATCAGATTCAGCCACCCCCGGAAGAAGAGGTTGCCATCAGCGCCGATCGGGTCAGGCTGGAGGCCCCACGGCTCCACGCCGTTCGCGGTCCAGCCGGGATGGTCGTAGTTGCCGCGAAGCCGCTCTGGCCAGGAAACCGTCATCCACTCTGGATAGTTGGCCCGGTCCGGGCTCGTCCCGATGAAGCTGTTCCAGTCGATGGCGGCCCAGTAGGCCGTGTGCCGGGTCGCCAGCTCGTCAAGGATGCGCGTGTAGACCTCTCGCCAGGCGGGCGTCTGGTCCGCCATCAGCAGCAGCGGATAGCTCGAGTCGCTGAGGTCGAAGCGCGGATAGCTGAGATACGGAACCGAGCTGTACTGGTCCCACCACGGATGAGGCCCGTTGCCATCCACGGTGAAGTCCGGCCCGCTCCGCTGAAAGGCAGCGTCCATCGTGATGCCCCACGGCAAGTCTTCGTCGCCCCTGTAGCTCCAGTCGTCGGGTGTCGTGGCCTTCTCCCACAGGAAGCGAAGCCACCCCTTCGTCCGGTCGTTGTGGTGGGGGTGCAGCGTCGGTGTCCCGCCCTGACTCGGGTGGGCCACCGTCGTGCCTGCCGGCGCCCCTGCTGGCGCCTCGCCTGACGGCGCACAGCCCCCGACCGTCGCCGCCCCCCCAAGCAGAGCGGCGTTCTTCATGAAGTCGCGTCGCGAACGTGAACTGGTCCTAGTCATGATGGGTTCTACAGGGAGTACTGTCTCACAGCTCGACTCGAAGGCGTAGCGTGGCTCGCCGGGTCGCGAGCACATTGGTCGGCTGCAGGAAGAACGGCGAGGTCATCACTCCGCTGTAGCCGATGAAGTTATCCCGGTTCAAGACGTTCTCCAGGTTCAGCGACAGCTCGACCAGACGCCTCGCGACGCCCCCTCCCGCGCCAGACTCAGCGGAGCCATACCGCCACCGATACGAGACACCTTCGCTCAGGTCGACATAGGCCGCGGTCCTCGCCGAGTTCCAGGCGACGCGCTCCGGTCGGTCGGTGAACAGGCCGTCGCGATTGTCATCCTGCCCGGTGGTGATCTTGAACGAGGCACCCGACCGCGCCGGGAAGCGAAGGTCCACGCCGAGTTCGCCCACCGGGCGCATGCTCACGAATGCCGTCGCGTTGTGCCGGGCCGCGGTCGGTCCCCACTCCGTCCCGAGGTTCTCCGTTGGCCGGCAGCGCGAACGGGCCGGTCGTATTCGAATCGCTCTTGTTCCGGCTGTAGCCGGCTTTGACGAACAGGCTCGCCAGCTCGGGTCGATTCAGGTCCCACCCGAGAGTCACCGTATGCGTTCTGACCCGGGCGTCGGCGACCAGGGCCATCACACTCGCGAACTCCGCGTCCGGGCGCCTAAAACCAGGTCTTGTCCAACCGCGGCAGCGCGGTCGTCGGTACGCGGCGCACGTCGCTCATCGTCGACCCGCCGGATGGCCAGCTTCCGGAATACACAGACGAGGGCCGAGCGCGCATGGCGGCCCGGGCAGCCGCGCGCGAGCGCAACGCCGGCCCAGAGGACCGGGACATGGACGAACGGTGCATTCTTGGTTTCAACTCCGGTCCGCCGATGATTCCCGGCGCGTACAACAAGCTCGTCCACATCTTCCAGTCGCCAGGCTACGTGGTGGTGATGAACGAGATGGTGAACGACGTCCGGGTGATTCCCCTGGACGGTCGAGACGCCCTCCCGTCACACATCCAGCAGTGGCGGGGCGACTCACGCGGCCGCTGGGAAGGCGACACGCTGGTGGTCGAGACGCGCAACTTCCGCGACATCTGCACCGCGCATCCGGCTCCCAACATGGAGCGGCTCGAGGCGCTGGGTCCGAACCTGCATCTGGTCGAGCGGTTTACCCGGCCAGACGACGGGACGCTGCGTTACGAGTTCACCGTGAACAACCCCACGGCCTTCGTCCGACCGTGGAGCGCGGAGATGACCATGGCACGAGCCGAG
>CAJWMX010000318.1 GCA_913043805.1 uncultured Acidobacteriota bacterium
TCATCGTCCTTACGGGATGCTGGGCGGCACGACCGGCGTCGACCACCGCGTCGATCGAAGATCGGTCGGCAAACTCGACGTCCGCGCCAGTCGAGAACACGAACAGCTGCGACGCCAGGTGCCTGGCCACGGCGTCGAGCTCGGTCTCGAGCAGGAGCGCCTTGTATTCCTCGAGGCCGGTGAACGCACCACCACCCGGAGTGACGCCGCTCGCATCGACGGCGGGCCCCTCGGCGTACGGCGCCGGCTCGATGTTCCCCCCACCGACATCGATGTCAGGCCCACCGGACACCCGGTAGTGGGTGCGGAACCCGCCGATCGGGTCGAACGACTCCAGGGCGAATCCCGGCGGGTCGATGCTGCGATGACAGCTCGCGCAGACCGGGGAGTTCCGATGCGCGTCGAGCTGCTCGCGAATGGTCGTGGTGCCCCGGGTGTCCGGCTCGAGCGCGCCCACCGCCTCGGGTGGAGGTGGCGCCGGGCGCCCCAGAAGATTCGAGAGGACGAAGTTCCCCCTCGGGATCGGCGAGGTCGTCGTGCCGTTGGCCGTGATCTTGTGGATGGCAGCCTGAGTCAGCAAGCCGCCCCGTGGGCTCTCGTCCGTTAACGTCACCCGGCGCATGTGAGTCCCGGCGACCCCTTCGACACCGTAGTGCTCGGCCAGCCGACGGTTCAAGAACGTGAAGTCCGCGTCGATGAGGCTGTCCACCCCCTCGTCAGTGGCGATGACCTCGGCCAGGAAGAGCCTGGTCTCCCACTCCATCGCCTGTCCCAATCGGTCGTCGTACTCCGGATAGAGACCGGGGTCCGGGCTGGTCGCTCGCAGCTCGTTCAGCCGGAGCGCCTGGCCGGCAAAGTCGTGCACGAACCGCTCGGCCTTCGGATCGTCCAGCATCCGTTCGACCTGCTCAGACAGTATGTCCGGGTCAGACAGCCGCCCCGCGCTCGCCAGCTCGAACAGCGCCTCGTCTGGCTGGCTGCGCCACAGGAAGTAGGACAGCCGCGTGGCCAGCTCGAAGTCGTCGAGCCCGCCGGTGGCTCCGGCCTGGCCGTGGAACAGAAACGCCGGGGCACTGAGGATGGCCCGCAGCGGCACCCGCACCACGTCGACGAACGGGCGACCTTCGGCCAGCAGCGGCTCGGCCAGGCTCGCATACGCCTCCAGCTCGCCCTCGGCCAGCGGTCGGCGGAAGGCGCGCGGCGCGAACCGCGCCACGACGTCGACCACATGCTCGTAGGGCGTCTTCGACAGCACGACGTTGTGGTCGGCGTCGAACGCAATCCCGGGCAGCAGGGCGTGGGTACTGGGCGGCGGCCAGGAGTCGTAGAGCGGCCCGTCGATCGTGATTGACTTCAAGGCGATACCTTCGCCCTCGTAGTCCCGGACGTGCCGCTCCGGGACGAAGTAGTTCTCGGGCCGGTCTCCTGGTGGCGGCTCGTTGTCGAAGGGCACCGGGGCGATGAGGTCCCCGGGATAGAGGAACGGCGTCACTTCCAAGGTCTGGGTCTCATCCCCGACCAGATCCATAGTGGCGATCAACCGGTTCATGGCGGCGTTCACCGCCACCAGACGGCCTTGATAGAGCGCCAGCGTCACCACCGTGTCCGCCTGGAACGGATACGCCTCGACCGTGACCCGATATCGCCCTGGCACCGGGATCTCGATCAACTCGGAGGCCCAGCCGGTGTGGAACGAGAAGGTGGAGGCCGTCTCGGAGAAGGTGACGTAGGCGTCGTCGAGCTGCCGGATCGCGCCACAGGCCAGGAAATCGCATCCCTCGAGCAGCGCCAGGTAGTCGGACTGCCGGTAGTCCCGAAAGCGTGCCTCGATCGGCGGCGGCGCGCCGACCTGGAGCGCCGCATCGAGCGCGGCATCGGCGGCGGCGAGATAGCTCTGCACGTGGAGCGGCGACATCGCCTGATTGGCGGCCACGGTGTCGAACCCGCCCGAGTCGGCCTCGGCCGGTAGCAGCTGCGACAGCTGCGCGCCAAGCTCATCGTCAACCCCGAGGAGGTCGGCAATGGTAAAGCCGTACTCGAGCCGCGTGAGCCTCCGTAGCGGGGTCCGCTGACCACCGCGCGCTGACAGATTGGCGTCGGTCAACGCCGTCCCGAGCGAGGACAACGCGTCATCGACCAGCGCCTGATCCGGCTGGGGGGCAGTGTCGGGCGGCATCTCACCCCGCTCTAGCCGCTCGTAGACCTTCTCCCAGGTCGCGAAGGTCTCGTGATCGGTCAGGTCATAGTCGAGGTCGATCAGGTTCAGCGGCGTGACCGTGCGGACGCCGTGGCACCGCACACACGAATCGTGCACCAGTGGTCGGAGGTCCTGTTCGAAGGACTGCGCCGCGGCAACATTCGCCAGAAGCACCAGCGAGAACGCTCGAAGAGCAGAGACGTGCATGACCAAAGTCTATCTCCGTTCATGGACACAAGTAAGCATTTACTTACTTGCGCCGTGTTATTCGCCGACCGTGGAGCGGCGGTCATACAATGAGGCTAGGAGTATCCAGATGCAGGGTCGATTTCTCACGCTTGTCATTCTCCTGTTGCTCGCCGCGCCGGCGCTCGACGCCGCTGATGTCCAGGAGTTCCGGAAGGTCGACGTCTTCGTGACCAACGAGGACGGCGATGAGAAGAAGCGGGACGCGCGTCTCGAAATCGACGCCGACGCCGGAGAGATCCGCGTTGTCGACGAGAAGCGGGGAGCCGAACGAGCCGTCTACGCGATCATCCCGATCGCAGAGGTCACGGCGCTGGTCTATTCGACCGAGGAAGGCTCACGCTGGGGCGGCATCGTCGGCGTGCGCCCTCACTCGCACTGGCTGGCGCTCCGCTCTCCCGCCCTGCCGGCAGGCGCGCTGAAGATGCGGCTCGACAAGGACAACCAGCGGGATATCCGTTTCGCCCTGCGGGCCGCCACCGGCCTGGTCGACGACCTGCTACTGGGCCGCTAGCCGCGCTTCCAGGTCCCGGTCGCTGACGCCGGTCCGGATGAAGTGATCGACCATCTCCGGAAACACCACGCCATCACGCGACCGCAACGGCGTCTCGAGCAACGGGCTCCTCGGCATGTGGCACTGCGTACAGTTCTCGCCCAGCGCCGCCGCACCGATCGTCGGCTCCAGCGGGTGCTCAGCAGATTCGTGACACTGCTGGCAACGGAGAGAGAACAGCGCGTCATTGCCACGTTCGTTCTGGTGCGGATTGTGGCAGGTGATGCAGGACATGTCCGCGCTTTGCTGGAAACACTCGCTGAGGCTCAGCTGCTGCATCTGGTTGTTGGTGTGAATGCCCGGCCGGCCGGGAGGAGGTTCGATGTAGTCGGCCAGGGACTCACCGGGGCGGAACGAGAAGGGCGCCCGGGTCGGTGAGGCGAGGCCGCCGTGACATTGCCGGCAGATGTCGGTCAGGCGTTCATTCGACAATCGCCCCGGGTGGACGATGTGCCGGGCCGCGCGGGCTTCGGGCTGGGCCCGATGATAGGCGACGTGTTCCTCGCCCGGGCCGTGGCAGCGCTCGCAGGTCACCCCCAGGACCACCCCGTCGGAGAGGAACCGGTGATTCATCAGATCGGCGCTGCGGGCCTCGAACCAGGTCGAGTGGCACTGGAGGCAGCCGCCGACCACCGGCCGCTTGAAATCGGCCATCCCGTCCGGATAGCCGGGACTGTTCATCCACGAATCCGGCGTCGTGAGATAGGACATCGGCAGCTGAAACAGCTCGTCGTTCCTCCAGTACAGGTAGCTCTGCCCGATCTTGCCTGACCCGACAACGATGTCCATCCGCTCGGAGTGGACGTCTCGGCCGTCGACGACGACCGTCTGATAGAGGCCGTCGGGACGGGTGTCCATCCGGTAGCCCAACCGCTGGATCCGCGTCGCCACCTGATTGCTCGGGGCCTCGAAGTCCCCCATGACCGTCTCGGTCGAGGCCATCTGAGAGGACTGATAGTGAGACGTCTCGATGAACCCGTCATAGCGGCCGGGATGGCATTCGGCGCAGGTCTGCGGCCCCACGAACCCGGCCGAACCGATGCCGCCGCCCACGGCCGACGCCTCGGCTGGCTCCGGGAGGAGCACCTTGCCGAGAAGCTGGTCGGAGACATAGCGCTCCCAGGGGTCCATGACCAGCACCGGGTTCTCGATTGGCGGCGACGGCTGCGGCGTCGGGCTGACGGGCGGTGGCGCCGCCGCTGTCGACGCCGGCTCGGGAACCACTGCCGGCGGGACCGGCTCGGCCGGGCCGGGCTCGAGCGTCGGCGGCGAGTCGTCGCTTGACAGCCAGAATTGTCCGGCCCCGATCGCGATCAAGAGCAGCAGCCCGCCCACGACCGCGCCAGAGACCGCTCGCCTGGATGCACCGGCGGACCCGCCCGACGCGGCAGGCGTCG
>CAJWMX010000319.1 GCA_913043805.1 uncultured Acidobacteriota bacterium
CCGCCGGCCACGACACCAGCCCGATGGCCAGGGCGACCGTCCGCGACGACGGGCCCATGAGGGTCAGGAGCACCATGGCGAACAGCAGGGTTGGCAGGGTCTGGAACATCTCCGTGAGGCGCATGAACAGTGCGTCGACCCAACGCCCGTAGAAGCCGGCCAGACTGCCGATGACGAGGCCGATGGTGATGGACATGGCGGCGGCCACCGCGGCCACTACCAGGGTGGTCCGGCCGCCGCTGATCACCCCGGCCAGCACGTCGCGGCCCAGGTAGTCGGTGCCCAGCAATGGGCCGGTGCCCTCGTTCGGCCCAGAGAACGGGCGGGCCACCATGGCGTCAGAGTCCACGCCGTAGAGGAGGGGCCCGAACACGTTCATCAGCACTATGCCGGCGAAGATGACGAGGCCGGCCACGGCCGCCTTGTTGCGGATGAACATGGCCCAGGCGCCGCGCCCGCTGGCTTCGACGGCCTCGAGGCCCACGCCGGTGTCTGTCATCCGGCTTCTCCCAGAAGGACGCCCATCACTTGCCGCCGACTCGGATGCGGGGGTCGATTATGCGGTAGACGACGTCGGTCAGCAGGTTGGCCACGATGACCAGCGCCGCCGAGGCAATTAGGAGGCCCAGCATCATCGGCGTGTCCTGGCGAATGATGGAGTCGAAGGCCAGGCGGCCCAGACCGGGCCACGTGAACACCGTCTCGACGAGCACGGCACCGGAGAACAGGGCGCCGAACTGCAGGCCGGCGATGGTAACGACCGGGATGAGGGCGTTTCGCAGGGCATGGCGGTAGACGACGGAGCGTTCTTCGACGCCCTTGGCCCGGGCAGTGCGGATGTAGTCGGACTCCAGCACTTCGAGCATCGAGGCTCGGGCGAGTCGCGAGTAGTAGGCGAGGTAGATGACTCCCAAGGTGAAGGCGGGGAGGACCAGGTGGTACAGCACGTCGATGACGTGGGCGATGGTTCCGCCTTCGAAGCGGGGGTCCTCCATCCCGCCGATGGGGAAGAGGCCGAGCTTGGCCACGAAGACGACCAGCAGCATGATGGCAGTCCAGAAGACGGGGAGGGCGTAGCCGACGAGGCTCAGGAGGGTCACGCCGTGGGAGGCGGGGCTCTCCGGGCGGCGGGCGGTGAATACGCCGAGCAGCACGCCGATGGTCATGGCGAAGGCCAGCGCCGTGCCGGCCAGCAGGACGGTGGCAAAGAGCTTGTCGGCGATCATTGCGCTGACGGGGCGCTCCCAGATGTAGGAGTCCCCGAGGTCGAACTGCAGGACGTTGACGATGTACTGCCAGAGCTGGGCCAGCAGCGGTCGGTCGAGGCCGAAGCGGGCCCGGATCTCAGCCAGGAACTCCGGCGAGCCACTGCCCTGCTGGCCGGCCAGGGTGAGGGCGACGTCGCCCGGGGCAATCTGGATCAGGATGAAGTTCAGGACGATGACCGCCATGAGCAGTCCGAACGCCTGAATCAACCTGAGCCCGATGCCCCGGGCGAGCGTCAACACCTCTCTTCTCTAGAAGTCGTGAATTCCTAGTGGTTCAACCGATCGTTATCGGTCGAGCCAGACGTTGGCCATGTTGGACAACGTCTCCCACGGACCCGTGGGCACGTTCATCACGTCCTTCTGCCATGCCCCGAAGATCGGCAGGGCGTTGATGTAGTAGAAGGGCAACTCTTCGGCGGTGATCTCCTGGAACTCCGCGTAGAGCGCCTTCCTCTCGGCGAAGTTCGTCGACCTCGCTGCCGCAGCGAGGAGCTCATCGACCCTCTCGTTGCAGTAAGCAGAGTTGTTGACGAACACACCGGGCTTGATGTTCGAGCACATGTAGGCACGGTCCACGCCGATCACCGGGTCACCCCAGTTGAAGTAGGCGTTCATGGTCATGTGCCAGGCCTCGGGTCCTCCGAAGAAGATCCCGGCCCATGCCGGCAGGTTGGCGGCGTCACGCACAGTCACGGTCACGCCGACCTGCTCCAGGGCACGAGCGATGTACTCGGCCACGTTCCGCTGCTGTTCCGCCGGACCGGGGATGTAGTCGATGGTCAACTCGAGGCCATCGGCGTATCCCGCTTCGGCCAGGAGGGCCCGGGACTTGTCCAGGTCCACGTCATAGCGCTCGACGTCGGCGTTGTAGAACGGGCTGGACGGGTGGATGCCACCCAGCTGTTCCATGGTCTGACCCTGGTGCAACTCATTGATGATGAAGTCGCGGTCGATGGCGTAGGCGATGGCCTGCCGCACCCGCAGGTCTGACATGACCGGGTTGGCCAAGTTGAACTGCAGCTCGTTGGTCGACCCGACACCACGCATGTAGTTCGGGTTGAACACCAGGTCGTCGTTGGCCGCATAGCGCTTGGCGTTGACGACGCTCGCCGAGGCCGCGTGGTCGTAGTCCCCAGCCTCAAGGCCCAGGGCGAGAGCGTTCTCGTCCGCGTTGATGACGTACACGATCTTGTCCAGGTACGGGCGGCCCGGGATGAAGAAGTCGTCGAACTTCTCGAGGACGATCTTCGACGTCAGATCCGACTCGGGAGCCAGAACGAAGGCGCCGGAACCGACGACGTTCTCCTTGATGCCCGGGTGCTCCTTCATCGCGTTGATCTCGACCGTGCCGTCTCCCAGGACGTGGGCAGGCATGATCGGAAGCATGACGTCCGACAGCGCGATCCACAGCGCGGGGTGTGGGTTGGCGAGGTTCAGGACGGCGGTGTGGTCGTCCGGCGTGTCCACGCTGGTGACCGGGCCGAGCATGTTGACGAACGGGTGGTTGTTCTTCACCACGTCGATCGAGAACGCCACGTCCTCCGAGGTGATCGGATGACCGTCGTGGAACACTGCGTTGTCCACCAGGTGCAGCGTGACGGTCATCTGGTCCTCAGAGACCTCCCAGCTGTGGGCCAGGTAGGGCTGCGGCTCCCAGTTCTCGTCCAACTGCGTCACCGCAGCGTAGACCTTCGAACTGATGTTGGCGATGCCGATGCCTGACTGGACGCCGTGGTTCACGTGCGCGCCGACCTGGGTCGACGAGAACACGATCGTTCCTCCGCGCTTGGGAATCACCGGTGCGACGAGCGAACCGGAGCCCGCTGCAGAACCGGCTGGGGCGTACTCGAACACCACGTTGGCGTTCGAGGCGTCCAGATCCGTGGAGTCCGCGTGGCCGATGACGGTGATCTTCTGCGAACCACAGTCGCCGAAGGCGTCGCACGACATCAGGCCGATGATGCCCGCGTAGTCGGTCACCGAGCTCAGGAACTCGCGCACGCCGGCCCGGTCGATGACGAGCGTGCCGCCGTCGTCGTAGCTGGCCGCAGCAATGGCGTCCAGCAGCAACGTCGTGGCGTCGTAGCTGTGGGCCCAGAACGGTGCCGCCGGGTCCTCGCCCTACTCGTCGTTGTAAGCGGCGAGGAAGCCGTCTGCTGACTGACCGGTCGACTGGTTTGTGTTGGTGCCGTAACGGATGTCCGGACCGGAGAAGTACATGCCCTCGGTCTCGGGGATGGCCATGTAGTTGCTGTTCAGCAGGCCGTCGGCGGCCATCAGGGTGATGGCCTCGATGCCCGGAACGTCCCGGATCTGTTGGACGATGAAGTCGCCCTCCGGCTGGAAGATCGGGAAGAACAGCAGTTCCGGCGCTCCGGCGGCGACCTCGGTCAGGACCGGCACCATGTCGGTGTCGCCCTTGTTCACCGCCGTAAAGACGGTCATGGTCCCGCCGGCCGCCTCGAAGGCATCGGCGAAGGCCTGGGCCAGTCCCTGGGTGTACGGGTCACCGTCGTGGATGGCCGCAGCCGTGGACTTGCCGAGCACGTCGAAGGCGAACAGTGCCGCCGCGGCGCCCTGGTACAGGTCGTTGTGAGCGGTGCGGTAGTAGCCCGGGTAGTAGTTCTCGCCGGCCGTACCCGCCAGGTCGCTGGTCAGCGACGGCGAGGTGTTCGAACCGGAGATCATGACCATGCCGGCCTCGCTGATCAGCGGGGCGGCCGCCGCGGCGGCACCTGAACAGGAGGTACCGATCACGCCGACCACGGCGTCGTCGGCGACGATGGTCTGGGCAGCTGCCTGGCCACCGTCGGCGCTGCACAAGTCGTCCAGGCCGGTGCCCATCGACACGTCGTGGCCACCGATCTGGCCGTAGTCGCGGATGGCCAGCTCCACGCCGCGCTGGTTCGGGATGCCGAGGAACGCCACGTCACCGGAGATCGCGTTCAGCGACCGGATCTGGATGTCCTCGCCGGCGTCGACACGGACCTCGCCGAGGCTGCCGTCGCCCAGGTGGTCGGATTCGGTGCCGACCTCCTCGGGCGCCGGCGCGGCGGTGGTGGCCGGAGCAGCGGTGGTGGCCGGAGCAGCGGTGGTGGCCGGAGCAGCGGTGGGCGTCGC
>CAJWMX010000320.1 GCA_913043805.1 uncultured Acidobacteriota bacterium
ACCGGCAGGGTTCCCGCCATCGAGGCACTGCTCGACGCCGGCGCCGAGGTGAACGCCAGCGAGAGCTGGCAGAACCAGACCGCGCTCATGTGGGCCGCCGAGGCGGGCAACGCCGACGCGATCACCGCGCTGGCGGCGGCTGGCGCCGATGTCGAGGCGCGATCGGCCGACGAGCTGACACCGCTGCTGTTTGCCGTACGTGAGGGACACATCGACGCGGTCCACGCACTGCTGGCAGCCGGCGCCGACGTCAACGCCCCAGCGCGCGACGAGACGACGCCACTAGTGGCATCGGTGCTCAACGCCCACTTCGAGCTCGGCCTGGTGCTGCTCGAGGCCGGCGGCGACCCCAACCTGCCGGACCGACGCGGCTCGATCCTCCATGCCCTCTCGTGGATCCGCCGACCCGGGTCCGGACGCCCGCCGCTGCCCACCGGCACGGTCGACAGTCTGGCGCTGGCGCGGGCCGTGCTGGAAGCGGGGGCCGACCCGAACCGGCGCGTCGGGTGGCAGGAGGTCCCCTTCGAGGTTGATCTGGGCGTGGTCAGGGGCCCCTCGGGTATCTCGGTGGGCCGCAACTTCCTGAGTTTCATCGGCGCAACGCCGTTCTATCTGGCCGCCAAGCACGCTGACGTCGGCTACATGCAGCTGCTAGTCGAACATGGCGCGGATCCGCTGACGCCGACCGAACAGGGCGTGTCACCGATCATGGCGGCGGCTGGAGTCGGGTTCTGGGATGGCGAGAGCCCCGGGCCGAACAATGGCACGCCAGAGGCCACCCGACTGGAGGCGGTGCGGCTGGCACACGCGCTCGGCGGTGATCTCCATGGCGCCACCGACTTCGGCGACACCGAACTCGAAGGCGACGGGTTGACGCTGCTGCTGCGGCATCCCCTCAACCTGAACCAGCTCGACGCACAGCGCGACCGGGGGGACATGCGCTGGCACGGCAGCACGGCGCTGCACGGGGCCGCCATGATCGGCTCCAACCTCGTCGTCCAGTACCTGCTGGACCAGGGCGCCGACATCAACGCGAGGAACGGACTGGGGTGGACCCCACTGATGGTGGCCGAGGGGGTCTTTGTCGCCAACACCGAAAAGGCCTGGCCAGAGACGGTCGCACTGCTTCGAACCCTTGGTGGGATCAGCGACCGCAATCAGGACTGAGCACAACGGGACGGGGAGTGAACGCGATGCGCAGAATGCTTGGAGTCGTCGTGGCGATCGGGCTGGCGGTGGGCGCCGGAGGGTGGCATCAGACCACCGTCGACGCCCAGACCAACAGCGGCGTCATCACCGGTCGAGTCACGAGCGCCGACGGCCCGGAGGCCGGAGTCTGGGTGATCGCCGAAACCGACGAACTGGAGACCGTCTACCGGAAGATCGTCGTCACCGACGATGACGGCCGCTTTCTCCTCCCTGAGCTTCCCGACGCGACCTTCGAGGTCTGGGTCCGCGGCTACGGCCTAATTGACTCGGGTCACGCCAGCGGGCGGCCCGGGGACGAGCTGGAGCTCGGCGCCACGGTCGCGGCCACACCCCAGGAGGCCGCCCAGGTCTATCCGTCCACATACTGGCTGTCGTTGATTGACCTGCCCGCCTCACACGAGTTCCCCGGCACCGGTGATGACGGCAACGGCATCAACGAAGGGCTGACCAGTCAGAACGAGTGGATCAACGTGCTGAAGGGCTGTCAGCGGTGTCATCAGGTCGGCAACCAGCGCACGCGGGTGGTGCCCGACCTCGACCAGTTCGACTCCACCAACGCCGCCTGGGACCACCGTACCCGCCGCGGGCAGCGTGGCTCGCTGATGAGCAGCTTCATCACCCAGTGGGGACGGGAGCGCGGCCTGAACATGCTGTCGGACTGGAGCCAGCGGATCGCGGCCGGCGAAGTGCCGCCCGCCCCGCCCCGGCCGTCCGGCATCGAGCGGAACATCGTGCTGACGATGTGGAACTGGGGCGACAACGTCGCCTTCGTCCACGACGAGATCGCGACCGACAAGCGCAACCCGACCGTCAACGCCAACGGTCCGGTCTACGGGGTCGACATCGGGAACGACTATCTCCTGATCACCGACCCGAACGTCCACCAGTCGACGATGCTGAAGATCCCGCTGCGGACCGACCGGAACACCGTGCCATCGATGTTCAGGACCGAAGGCTTCGAGCCGTGGCGCGACTTCGGCGACCGGGTGGTCTGGAACGATCCGGCCAATCCGCACAACCCGATGCTCGACCAGCACGGGCGGGTCTGGCTGACCACGCGTGTCCAGGAGGTCGACAACCCCGACTGGTGCAAGGAGGGCTCTGACAACCGCTTTGCCGAGAACTTTCCGATGAATCGGGCGGGACGTCACACCGGCTACTTCGACCCGGAGAAGCAGAAGTTCGTGCTGATCCACACCTGCTACAGCACCCACCATCTGCAGTTCGCCGAGGACGCCAACGACACCCTGTATTTCAGCGGCGACCGCAACGTCATCGGCTGGCTCGACGTGAAGATGTATGACGAGACCGGTGACGAGCGCGCCTCGCAGGGCTGGTGCCCGACGGTGATCGACACCAACGGCGACGGCAAGATCACCAAGCCCTGGAACGAACCGCCACGGCGCGGTGAAGAGGCCGCGAATGACCCGGCGCTCGACACGCGAATCCTGGTCGGGGCCTACGCGGTGATCACGAACCCCCTCGACGACGCGGTCTGGGCCGTGTCGGACGACTACCCGGGCAAGCTGATCCGGATGGAGAAGGGTGACAACCCGCCGGAGACCTGTCTCACCGAGCTCTACATGGTGCCGGAGGAGCAGGGCTACCGGACTCGTGGTCTCGACGTCGACCGGAACGGCGTCCTGTGGGCGGCGCTGGCCGGCAGCAGTCACTTCGCGAGCTTCGACCGCTCGAAGTGCACGGTGTTCGGAGGCCCGGCGGTGGCCGACGGCCGGCAGTGTGACGAGGGCTGGGAGTTCTACAAGGCGCCAGGCCCCAACTTCAAGGGCACCGACATCGGCACCGACTTCCACTATTACAACTGGGTCGACCAGTTCAACACTCTCGGCCTGGGTGAAGACATCCCGATCGCCAACGGCTCGAGCTCTGATTCACTTCTGGCGCTGCAACCCGACACCGGCGAGTGGGTCGTCATGCGCGTGCCGTATCCGATGGGCTTCCACAGCCGTGGGGTGGACGGTCGCATCGACGACCCGGACGGAGGCTGGAAGGGACGCGGCCTCTACGCCACCTACGGCGCGGACGCCGCCTGGCACGTGGAAGGTGGGCCGGTGGAACCGGGCAACCTCGTCAAGTTCCAGATTCGACCCCACCCACTGGCCGAATAGAGAGGTCGACATGACGATCCGCACTCGCTCGCGCGCGTTGATGGCCATCTTGGCGCTCGGGGTGCTGCTCCTGCCAGCCGGTGGAGCGCAGGCGCAAGGCCCGGGGGTCGAGAACGGCCAGTGGACCTACCTCGGCGGCGACGCGTGGCACACGCGTTACACACCAGCCGACGAGATCACCCGAGACAACTTCGACGAGCTGACCATGCTCTGGGAGTTCGACGCGGGCAGCTTCGGGCCGAGTACGTCTCGGGCCACCCCCAGCTACGTGGACGGGAAGCTCATCACGGTCATGGGTGAGCGCCGGCACGTGATCGCGCTCAACCCGAAGACGGGAGAGATGCTGTGGAGCTTCACCGAGCCGAACACGCATCGCTACGAGTACTCGATGCGGAAGGGCTACGGAAAGGGTGTGGCCTACGCCGACGTGCCGGGCCGCGGTGGCGTGGTGTTCATCTCGACGCCGGGGTTCTTTCTCTGGGCGCTCGACGCCGACACCGGTCAGCCGTTGGCCGACTGGGGTGCGCCCATCTCGATCCCCGGGTTCTCGCAAACCGGCGGGGTCGACATGGTGATCGACATCATTCGAGGCTGGGGCCCGTGGGAGGCGTGGGATGGCCCCTACGACCCCTACATGGGCATTCCCCAGGACATCGGCTACATCACCTCGTCCTCGCCCCCGATTGTCATCAACGACACGGTCGTGGTCGGCAACTCGGCCGAGCAGGGCTACAACCAGACCCGGGTCGAGAACGTGCCGGGCGACATCGTCGCCTACGATGCGTCCACCGGCGACTTCAAGTGGAAGTTCCACGTCATTCCTCGGCCTGGCGAGGTCGGCCACGACACGTGGGAAGACGACGCGTGGGAGTGGACGGGTGACGTCTCGTCATGGGCTCCGATGACGGCCGACCCGGAGCTGGGACTGGTCTACGTCGTCACCAACGGGGTGACCATCGACTACTACGGCGGCCACCACCCCGGCGACAACCTGTTCAGCACGAGCGTCGTCGCCCTCGACGCCGATACGGGCGAACGCCGCT
>CAJWMX010000321.1 GCA_913043805.1 uncultured Acidobacteriota bacterium
CCGTTCCTGACCGCCTACTGCGGCAGCTGCCACAATGACGACCTCCAGGTCGCGGACCTGACCTTCGACCGATTCGGGGCCGGCGCCGATCCCGCCGAGCATCCGGACCTCTGGAAGCGCGTCGCCGAGCGGATCCGCTCGGGCGAGATGCCCCCTCGGGGCCGCCCTTCGCCCAGGGACGCGGAGATCGAATCGGTGGCAGCGGTCCTCGATACGCTGGCCGGCCCCACCGACGACACCCCCCGCGGCCCGGGCCGGGTCACCGCGAGACGGCTCAACCGGGTCGAGTACGACAACACGGTCCGCTCGTTGCTCGGCGTCCACGGCCGTCCGTCGGTCGATTTCCCCGCCGATGACTCGGGCTACGGGTTCGACAACAACGGCGACGTCCTGTCTGTCTCGCCACTGCTGATGGAGAAGTACATCGCCGCGGCGCGCCGTCTCTCCCAGGAGGCCGTGTTCGGTCCGACACCCCCCGACGCACCGGTCCAGCTCGCGCACTACATGGGGCGCCGCTCACACGACGCCGACGGCACCCTCGACGCCGCCGACACCCTGCCATTCTCGCTGCGGGGCGCCCTCTACGGATCGCATCTGTTCCCGTGGACCGCGGATTACGAGTTCCGGTTCCGGATCGCCAACTACCGGAGGCGTCCACCCCGACCCGAGCGAGCGCCGCCGGCGCCACCCATCCCGACCGACACCGACGCCGGGCGGGAACGCTTCATCGAGGAGATGCGCCAGGCCGCCCCCCCGGTGCCGGTGGTGGCCACCCTGGACGGCGAGGTGTTCAACACCACCATCGTGGAGGGGGTCAACGCCTTCGGCTATGAACGCGGCGAGATCGTGACGAGGCTGCGCGTCGAGGCGGGCGACCACGACTTCCGGGTCTCATACCCCCACCTGGCCGACATCGCCGATCCACGGGACAACCTGCTGCCCGACGGGCGCCGCGTCCTGTACATCGACTACCTCGACATCGTGGGACCGTTTGACCCGAGCCCGGAACCGCCCACCAGCCAAGATCAGATTTTCATCTGCCGGCCCGGGCCAGGCACGTTCGACGAGGGCTGCGCGCGGGAGATCCTCTCGCACCTGGCGCGGCGCGCCTACCGGCGGCCGGTGACGGAGGGCGAAGTCGATCGCCTGACCGGCCTCGTTGCTCAGGCTGTCCGTGAAGGCGACTCGTTCGAGGAGGGCGTCCGGCTGGCGGTCCAAGGAGTGCTCCTCTCGCCCCATTTCCTGTTCCGGATCGAACGCGACCCGGTGGGTTCGACCGACGCACACCTGGTGTCCAACCACGAGCTGGCGACCCGGCTCTCATACTTCCTGTGGGCTGACATGCCCGACGACGAGCTGTTGGCGCTCGCCGACGCCGGCCGGCTGCACGACCCTGACGTCCTGCGGGCCCAGACCGAACGTCTCCTCGCTCACCCCAAGGCCTCGGCGCTGGTCGACACCTTCGCTGCCCAGTGGCTGCAGCTGCGCAATCTCGATCGGGTCAAACCGGACCCCGAGCAGTTCCCCACGGTGGACGACGAGCTTCGTGACGCCATGCGCCGTGAGACCGAGCTGTTCGTGGCGGCGGTGATCCGCGAGGACCGGAACGTGCTGGACCTGCTGGACGCGCCATTCACCTTCTTGAACGGCCCCCTCGCCCGTCACTACGGCATCAAGGGGATCGACGGCGAGGAGTTCCAGCGCGTCGACCTCGATGGCGCCCAGCGGAGCGGCCTGCTCACCCAGGGCAGCATCCTCACCGTCTCGTCATACCCCACTCGCACCTCACCGGTCCTGCGTGGCAAATGGGTGCTCGAGAACCTCCTGGGGTCGCCGCCGCCGGATCCCCCTGACGATGTGCCAGTCCTGGACGAGGCCGCGGTCGGGACGACCGGTTCGCTCCGCAGCCAGCTGGAGCAGCATCGGGCCAACCCGACCTGCGCCGTGTGTCACGACCAGATCGACCCACTCGGCTTCGGCCTCGAACGCTATGACGCGACCGGGGCCTGGCGCACCCACGACGGACCGTTCGAGATCGACGACTCGGGCACGTTGCCCGATGGCACGAGCTTCCGCGGGTCGCGGGAGCTGAAGGCGATCCTCCGCGAAGAGAGTGAAGCCTTCACCCGCAATCTCGCCGAGAAGTTGCTGACCTACGGCCTCGGACGCGGTCTCGAATCAGCCGACGCGGCGACCGTCGACGCCATCACCCGTGAGACCATTGACGATGGCTACCGATTCTCGACGCTCGTCCACGGCGTGGTGACGAGCGACCCGTTCCGACTTCGACGCCCTGAGGAGCCCGCACCATGAGCTCGACCCGAGTGCTGCCCCGACGCACCGTCTTGCGCGGCCTGGGAGCCACCCTGGCGCTCCCCGTCCTCGACGCCATGGCGCCCGCCTACGCGCGTGGCGCCGCGGCCCAGGCCACCGCACCGAATCGAATGGCGTTCGTGTATGTGCCGAACGGCATCATCATGGATGCCTGGACTCCGCCGGGCGTCGACGGCAGCTTCCCACTGCCGACCGAGCTGCCTCGCGTCCTGCAGCCACTGGCCGGCTTCAGCGAGCAGTTCTCGATCCTGTCCGGGCTGACCCATAACGGGGGTCGCGCCCTGGGCGACGGTCCGGGCGACCACGCCCGCGCCGGCGCCAGCTACCTGACCGGGGCGCATCCCAAGAAGACCTACGGCGCCGACATCCATGCCGGGGTGTCCGCCGACCAGGTGGCGGCCGAGCATCTCGGCGGCAACACCCGACTCGCGTCGCTCGAGATCGGCTGTGAAGAGGGACTCTTCGGCGGCAACTGCGACAGCGGCTACAGCTGTGCCTACAGCAACACCATCTCGTGGCGCACGCCCTCGTCACCCATGCCGCAGGAGATCAGCCCGCGCGCGGTGTTCGAGCGGATGTTCGGCGCCGACGATTTCGACCCGGACCCGGTGCGGCGCGCCCGCAGGGCCCGCTACGACCAGAGCGTGCTCGACCTGGTGCAGGAAGAGGCGCGGAGCCTGCAGATCACCCTGGGCCCCACCGACCGACGAAAGCTGGACGAGTATCTGTTCTCGGTGCGCGACATCGAGCGACGCATCGAAGCGGCCGAACAGGCCGAAGCGGTCGATCCCGGCATGGCTCGACCCCAGCGGGGCATCCCCCACAGCTTCATCGAGCATGCGCGGCTGATGTTCGACCTGATGGCAGTGGCGTTCGAGGCCGACATCACGCGCGTGATCACCTTCATGGTCGGTCTGGAGCTGGGTAACAAGGTCTACCACGAGACCGGGATCACCGAGGCGCACCACGGACTGACCCACCATCGGGGCGACCCGGATAAGATCGAGAAGATCACCCAGCTGAACCGGTTCCACGTCGAGCAGTTCGCGCATCTCGTCGACCGCCTGTCGAGCGCCGACGAGGGCGACGGCTCGGTGCTCGACCATACGATGCTGGTCTACGGCGGGGGCATCTCGGACGGGAACCGACACCTCCATCACGACCTGCCGACGCTGCTGGCCGGGCGCGGGAACGGACGCCTGACGCCTGGCCGTCACGTCTCGCTCCCGCCAGAAACACCTATGGCCAACCTGCTGGTCACGATGCTCGATCAGATGGGACTGCCAGGAGAGACGGTTGGCGACAGCACCGGCTCGCTCGAGGAATTGACGGAACTCTAGACTACCTGACACCTTGCACTGACATGTTGCTGAGACTGACGCGATGACGATACGACGCACGATCTACTCCGCGCTCGCCACCCTGCTGCTGGCCACGCCGGCCCTGGCTCAGAACTACACTCAGCCCACGACCTCGGATGGGCAGCCGGACATTTCCGGCATCTGGACCAGCTTCGACACGACCCCCTTTGAGGTCGAGACCCCTGAGGTACTCGCCGACCTCAAGGCGCTGGCCTACTGGTTCCCCGGCGTCGACGGCGGAGCGAGCGGCCCCGGAGTCGGACCGTCGGGCGACTTTTCGCAGGCCGAGCCCCACGCCGCGCAGAACCAGCGGAGACGATCGATGGTGGTCGACCCACCGACCGGCCAGGTGCCCATCCTGGACGCGGCCAAGGCGGTGCGTGACGACAACCTGAATCGCCTCGATGACCACTGGGTGCACAACACCCCCTGGGAGCGCTGTATCACCCGCGGGGTACCCGGGAACATGTTCCCGACCTACAACACCGGTCACCTGATCCTGCAGATCCCGGGCTACGTCATCATCTCGTCGGAGATGATTCACGTCAGTCGCATCATCCCGATCGACGACACGCCGCGACCGCCCGACGCCATCCGTCAGTGGAACGGCAACTCACGCGGTCATTGGGAGGGCAACACGCTGGTAGTCGAAACGGTGGGCTACAACACGAAGGG
>CAJWMX010000322.1 GCA_913043805.1 uncultured Acidobacteriota bacterium
GATTCCCTGGCCCGAATACAAGGAAGAGAAAGAGCGTTCGGCGGCGCGCTGACCCAGGTCCGGCTTGACGACGTAATCGACGGTTTCCTGGCGAGGCGTTCGTCTGGCAAGGCTCGAGGAGGGAGCAACCAGGTGGGTTGAGACCGACGAGCGACGCAGTCCAGGCGGACGGATCGCCAGGAAACCTAGTGGCTCATCGCGTGCAGCAGCACATTGACTCCGAGCGAGTAGCCGTCCGGAGCGAACTGATCGAAGAAGCGGGGGTCTTCTCCCTCGCGCTCCCATGAATCCTGGATGTCGGTGTTGTGGGTCATGGCCACGAGGATGCGCCCATCTTCGTCCGTGATCACACGGAAGTGCGCGACGTCGCTGTCGATACCGCGTTCCGAGGTGGACGCCCCACCGGTCCGCCGCCAGTAGCGGATGTTGGTGATCTGGGGGACCTCCCAGATGTTGAAGTGCGCCTGAAACAGCGGGTGCTCCAGCGGCAGATCAATGATCGGGTATTCGGCCGGCGGTAGCACCCGCGAGATCTCCGCCTCCCACTGGTTCCATGCCGGGGTGCCCCAGAAGTCATCCACCCAGAGGAATCCGCCTTTGAGCAGATACTCCCGGAGGCGCTGGACTTCCATCGCCGAGAAGCCCACCGTGCCAACATCTGAGCCCATGAGGAACGGGCAGGTGAAGAGCGCCGAGTCCGTGGCTTCGACCACCCAGTGATTCGGCCGTTCCCGTTCGTCGAAGTCCACCTTGGTCGAGGTCAGCTCCGAGAGACGGATCATGAAATTGGTGTCGGCGTCAGGATAGTCGGTGCTCCAGCCGTAGCCTTCGCGCTCGCGCCGCACGCTCGTATACATCAGGCGGCAAAAGGTGAAGCCGTTGTCGAGCTGCGTGGCTGGTTTCAGCCGAGGCGCGCGCCGGCTCCGGCGAGAGCCGCCCCAGCCCACCTGGGCGTCGAGGACCGCCGCCAGTAGCATGGCGACGGCCAACGCGGCAGCTCCGCCTGACAGCCATCGAGCGTTGACACGCATGATCGTCGAGGTGTGCTGATTGTGCCACACCGCCAGCCGGCGCCAAGGAGTTTTGGCGTGGTTGCGTCGGAGCCGCCTCTAGGCCATCATGCGAGGCGTCACTGTCACCGGGTGCAAGCAGGAGAGACCAGGCATGAACACTCGACGTAGGACCGCGAGTCGTTGGGCGTGCGCCGCATTGATCGGCGTCTCGTGTGGGCTGAACGGCGCGCCGGCCCTGGCGCAAGCGCCGGAGGGGTGGACGCCACCGCGGACCGCCGATGGCAAGGTGGATCTGCAAGGCATCTGGGCGAACAACCGCGCGACCCCGATGCAGCGGCCCGAGCAGTTCGGCGACAAGGCGACCCTGAGCGACGAGGAGCTGGCCGAGCTGACGCAGCTGATTGCCGAGTTCCGCGATTCGGAGCAGGCCGGCGACCTCCTGGGTGACCGGCTGATCCAGCAGGCGCTGGGCAATTCTACGTTCCAGGACTTCGATGCCGAGACCGGCAACTACAACGCCTTCTGGCTGGTCGATCGGGCCCTCGACAATCGGACCTCGCTCATCATCAGCCCATCCAACGGACGTCGGCCGTCGATGACCGATGCGGCCCAGGCGCGCGCTCGTGAGCGTGCGGCGGCGCGGGCGAACCGGGGGCCGTCGGATGGGCCGGAGGACCGGACGCTGGGCGACCGTTGCCTCCACTTTTCGGTCCCCAACATGGGGTCCGGCTACAACAGCTACTTCCAGCTGCTGCAGATGCCGGATCAGGTCACCATCATGCAGGAGATGGGGCACCTCGTCAGGACGATCCCGCTCGACGGCCGTCCTCACCTCGACGACAAGATCTCGCAGTGGGCCGGCAATGCCCGCGGGCGCTGGGAGGGCGACACGCTTGTGGTCGAAACCCGCAACTGGGACCCGCGCAGCCGCTTCAGCGGTGGTTCCTCGAACCTGGTGCTGACCGAGCGGTTCACCCGTGTCGCGCCGCGCATCCTGCGTCAGGAGATCACGATCACCGATCCGGACACCTGGACCGAGCCCTGGACGGTCGAGCTCCTGCTGGACCAGAGTGACGACGCCATCTTCGAGTATGCCTGCCATGAGGGGAACTACGCCATGGAAGGCATCCTGGGCGGCGCCCGCTACGAGGAGCGCGAAGCGGGCCAGTAGGGGATTCCTGGTGAGGCGCGCCGCTGGCAAGGCGCGAGAAGGGAGCAGCCAGGCCGGCTGTGACCGACGAGCAACGCCGGCAGCGTTGCGGCTCGCCAGGAATCCTAATGGCGGAGGGCGCGTCCTGGGCGGGTCCCCGTCGTCTTCCCGTCGAGGATCACGGCGACGCCGTTGACGAAGACATGCACCGCACCGGTCGCATACCGGTGCGGGTCTTCGAAGGTGGCTGGCGCGTCGACCTCCTCCAGATCGAACACCGCCACATCCGCGTAGGCGCCAGGCTCCAGCACGCCCCGATCGGTCAGGTCGAGCCTGGTCGCCGGCAGGCTGGTCATCTTGCGGATCGCCTCGGGCAGGCCCAGAACCTCCTCGTCTCGGCTGTAGTGTCCGAGCACGCGGGCGAACGCCCCATAGTTGCGAGGGTGGGGCACCCCCTGGCCAGGGGCCAGGATGCCGCCGTCGGAGGCGATCATCGTCTGGGGATGCTGCATGATGCGTCGCACGTCTTCTTCCTGCATGGCGTGGAAGATGCCGGAGCATCCGCCCTCTTCGTGCAGTTCCATCGTCAGCTCGGCGGCCGTGCCGAGTGACACGTCTCGGTCTTGCACCGTCAGCACATCAGCCAGGCTCATCCCGTCGAGTGAGGGGTCCCAGCCGCAACGCGCCAGCACGACGTTGTCCGGATCGTCTCCCCCACGGTCGTCTCGGAGATTCACGATGATGCCGTCGCGAATCCGCTGGCGGGTGGCCGGGTCGGACAGCCGGGCAAGCACGTCTTCGCGGGTGCCGGCCAGGCTCCAGGCCGGGAACAGGATCGAGATACCGGTGCTCGAGGCGGTGTAGGGGTACTGGTCGAGGCTGACGTCGACGCCGCGCGCCAGCGCCTCGTCGATCAGCGCGAGCGTGTCGACGCTGCGCCCCCACATCGGGGCGCCCAGCACCTTGTGGTGGGTGATCTGCGTCGGGAGCCCGCCCTCTTCGCCGATCCGGATCGTCTCCCGTACCGCGTCGAGGACCGCCAGCCCCTCTTCCCGCATGTGGCTGATGTAGATCCCGCCCGCCTCTCCCGCCACCCGGGCGAGCGAGATAACCTCGTCGGTGGAGGCGTAGGTCCCGGGCGGATACTTCAGGCCGGACGAGAGTCCGAACGCGCCGTCCGACATCGCCTCGGCCACCATGGCGCGCATTGCTTCGAGCTCGCGCGCCGAGGGCGCCCGGTCCACGTTGCCGAGGACCTCGCGTCTGATGGTGCCGTGGCCCACCATCAGCCCGAAGTTGACGGCCGACGGCGTGGCGTCGAGGCGCGCGAGATACTCGCCGATCGGATACGGCGAGCTGCCGTCGGGTCCGCCGATCGCCGTGGTGACCCCCTGCCGGGTCAGGTTCTCGGCCAGCGGGACGTCGAACACGCCGCGTGTGCCGTGGCTGTGGATGTCCACGAAGCCCGGTACCACCGCCAGACCGCGGGCGTCGAGTCGTCGGCCGGCTGTGCAGTGTTCGAGGTCGCCAACCGTCTCTACCCGCTCACCCAGCAATCCCACGTCGGCCACCTGGGGCTCAGACCCCCGGCCGTCATACACGCTGCCGCCCTCCAGGATGACCGTGAGGAGGCAGTCGCTGGCTGGTTGCGCCGAGACCGGAAGCACCACGACGAGACTGCACAGCAGGGCGAAAACGGTTCTCGTGAACATCAATGGCTCCGTCCGGCCTGAATGAGGGTTAGACGGCCATTATGTCCCGTCCTTGCGGAGTCTGGCGCGGTAGGCGATCATGAACGGTCGGCGCGTACCGCGCCTGGCAGTCGAGAGGAAGACATGTTGATTATTCGTGGCGCCGCTTTGGGCGGTTTCCTGGCCGTGATGGGCCTCGCCGGTACCGCGCTGGCCCAGTCGTCGGACGTTCCCCGTACCCCCTGGGGACATCCGGACATGCAGGGGCTGTGGACCAACTCGACCACCACGCCACTCGAGGCGCTGACCGAAGAGGAGCAGGCCCGCGGGCGTGAGGCTCAGCGGCCGGTCTGGGAGGCCACCGCCGGCACCGGCGCCGCGTTCCCAGAGCAACGGGGGCCGCTCGACCGGCCCTCGCTCATCATCGACCCGCCCGACGGTCGGATCCGGATGACCGACAAGGCGATCCAGCGGCTCGTTGCCCGCGAGAACGCGCGCGAGGGAC
>CAJWMX010000323.1 GCA_913043805.1 uncultured Acidobacteriota bacterium
TACGACGACAGCGAGTAGCGCGGTTCGCTAGGCGGGGTCCCCGTCGTCGGCCACCTCCGACCAGTACTCCAGGATGTCGCCCGGCTGGCACTTCAGCTCACGACAGATGGCGTCGAGCGTGCTGAAGCGGATGGCGCGCGCCTTGCCCGTTTTCAGGATCGACAGGTTCTGGATGGTGATGCCGACGGCGTCGGCCAGATCGGTGAGCCGGCGCTTGCGCTGGGCGAGGGCGACGTCGAGATTCACTCTGATGGGCATCAGCATCGTCCCTAGATCGTGAGCGCGCGCTCTTCGGCCATCTCGGCCCCAAGGCTCATGATGTGACCCACCACGATGATGGCGAATCTGATGAGAAACAGCCCGAGCTGAGGCTCGATCGAGATGTCGTTGTCAGCTAGCCCCATGGCGACGCCAAGCGCCTGCGCTACCGGTGAGGCGATGGTGTTGACGACGGCCAGCGCCACCAGCAGCTTGCCGCATTGGTGAATCAGCTTGGCGTTCGAGGGACCGAAGATCTGGTCTTGCTCGTAGAGCCGCAACAGCTTTTCAGTCGCCCAGAGGACCGCCAGAACGAGCAGTCCTGACGGGAGGAATGGGGCAATCAGCAGCAGTCGAACCGGCCCCGAGACGCCATCCAGCGCGATGTTGATATTGGCGTTCTCGCCGCCGATGCGGAAGCTGCCGGCCTCGCCGCCCGCGCCGGTCACCATCACCAGGACTATGAGCGCCGCCAGTCCGCAGATCCCCAGGAGACCCCAGACCACCCATCTGAGGCGACGGCTCAGCACGGCGCTCCGGGCAATCCTGGCGTCGGTAGGGAGTGTGGCGGTGTCAGGCATCCGTTTCCTTGCTTTTCGTGTCAGTGTTTCGTATTTATTTATAGAGGTAAATATTAATTGAAAAACAATCAATAAATATCGATATACGGAGTTCCTAGAGTGTCGCTGAAAGCAGCACCGGCCAGTCTGATAGGCTCGGGCCACTGAACGTTTCAGAGGGATGGCGATGATCAGGCGCACGACGACCGCAGTGTTGTTGGGTGGAGTATTGGTCTGGGCGGGCTGGGAGCAACCGGCCGCTCAGCAGGCTGTCGTGTCAGCCGACGAACGCGCCGGGTGTGAGGCGCTGCTCCTCACGCGCAATCTCACGCTGACCTATGCCGGCGTCCAGTCCACCGGTCAGGGAGCCGCCTACTGCTACGTGAAGGGCATCTTGCCGCCCGCCATTGGCTTCCACGTGCAACTACCGTTTCCAGACGACTAGAACGGTCGGTTCTTGAAGTGGGGCGACGGCGGGAAGGATGGCGACCTCGATTTCGCCGACCACCGGGTGGCGGAAGGCTACGCGGTAGCCAACAGCAACATGGGCCACGACAACGGCGCCGAGCCGGGGTCGTCGTTTGCCTGGAACAACCGGCAGGCCGAGATCGACTTCGGCTACCGCGCCGTGCACCTGACGACGGTGGCGGGCAAGAGTCTCGTGCGCGCCTACTACGACCGCGCTCCCGAGTACTCCTACTTCGAGGGATGCTCGACCGGTGGCCGCGAAGGGCTGATGGAGGCGCAGCGCTATCCGGACGACTTCGACGGCATCGTGGCCGGGGCGCCCGCCAACCACTACCAGGACATGAACGCGGTACGCGTCTGGCTGCTGCAGCGGATGTTCCGCGACGACTTCGCCGGGGCCCTCGCCTTCGACACAGACGGCGACGGACGCTTCGACAGCGTCCGCAAGATGGACCTGCTGGCCGATGCCGTGCTGGCTCGCTGCGACGCGAACGATGGCATCACCGACGGTGTCATCGACGATCCACTCAGTTGCGACTTCGACCCCGAGCGCGACCTGGCGGATCAGCGGTGTCCGGGAGATGTCGATGGCGAGGCCTGCTTCACCGGCGCGCAGCTCCAGACCATCCGCGACTTTCACGAGGGGCCGAGCGACAGCCTCGAGCGACCCATCTACGCCGGCAAGCCGATCGGGTCAGAGCGTCAGTGGACTCGCCTCTTCATCCCCTACACCGGCAACCGGTTCAACCCGGGCGCGGTGGGCCTCGGCGGCGACCACCTGAACTATTTGTTCTACGACGAGGACCCCGGCGTGGCGCCGCCGAACCTGATCGACCCGTCGAGCCCGGTGGACGCTGACGCCACACCGCCGCAATGGGCCTGGTGGAACTTCCACATTTAGGATGTGCCCGCGGGCCGAGGCGACGTGATGCGTGCAATCACCGACGCGGTTGATCCCGATCTCACCCGCATGCTGGTCGAGAACGACGCGAAGCTGCTCATCTATCACGGCTGGGCCGATGCGCTCGTGGTGCCGCAGCCGACGCTGACCTATTACCACGACGTCGTGGAGACCACGTTCGATGGCGACATGGATGAAGCGCGCGAGAAGGTGCGTCTCTTCATGGCGCCTGGCATGGGGCACTGCCGGGGCGGGGCCGGACCCGACACCTGGGACCGGCTGCAGCCCCTGGTCGACTGGGTGGAGCGCGGGGAAGCGCCCGATGCGTTGATTGCGACCCACCAGACCAACGGCGTGGTCGACAACGAGCGGCCGTTGTGCGCCGTGCCGGAGCGCGCGGTCTACACCGGACCCGCCGGCGGCCAGAACGAGCGTGAGAACTGGGTGGCGGAGAATTTCACATGTCAGGAATGACTCGAGTGATAGCGGGCATAGCGTTGGTGTTGGCGCTCAGCGTGGCGCCGGCGGGCGCGCAGGACCCGCCCCCGGGCGAGTGGCACGCCTTCGGCGCCGACACCGGCAACTCGAAGTACTCGCCGCTCGACCAGATCAACGCCTCCAATTTCACCGACCTGGAGATTGCCTGGCGTTGGGCGTCCATCTCGAAGGCTGTGGGCGATGCCCGCCCGGAGATAGCTCCCGGCCTCTTCAAGGCGACGGCCCTCATGGCCGACGGGTTGGTGTATATCGCCACGTCGTTGAGCCAGGTCGCTGCGCTGGATCCCGGCACTGGCGCCCTGGTCTGGTACTACGATCCTCACACCTACGAACGGCTCGACCGGCCGGCCAACATCGGCTGGCAGCACCGCGGCGTGTCATTCTGGCGCGGTGGCGACACCGACGATACGCGCATCTTCATCGCTACCCACGACCTGCGTCTCCACGGCCTCGACGCGCGCACCGGTGCGCTCGAAGCCGGCTTCGGTGACGGAGGCATCGTCGACCTGAGCACCACGCTGGGCCGTGAGATCGATCGGTCGCGGATCACGCATTCGTCGCCGGTCGCGGTCGTGCGCGACACGCTGGTGGTCGGTAGCTCGTTGACAGATCAGACCACCACCCGCGAGGCACCGCCGGGGCACGTGCGCGGGTTTGATGCGCGCACCGGCGCCATGAAGTGGATCTTCCACACCATCCCGCAGGGCGACGAGTTCGGGGTGGACAGCTGGGGCAACGAGAGCTGGCGCTACAGTGGGCATACGAACGTCTGGGGCAACATGGCGGGCGACGACGAACTGGGCATCGTCTACCTGCCGATCAGCACGCCGACCAACGACTGGTACGGCGGGATGCGTCCGGGCGACAACCTGTTCGCCGAGAGCGTGGTGGCGGTCGACGTCGAGACCGGGCAGCGGCTCTGGCACTTCCAGGCGGTGCATCACGGATTGTGGGACTACGACTTCCCGACCGCCGGGAACATGCTCGACATCACCGTCGACGGACGAGCGATTCGTGCCTACGCCCAGGCGAGCAAGCAGGCGTTCACGTATGTCTTCGACGCGGCGACCGGAGAGCCGGTCTGGCCGATCGAAGAGCGGCCGGTACCGGCGGGCGATGTGCCGGGCGAGTGGTACTCGCCGACGCAACCGTTCCCGACCAGGCCGGCGCCGTTCGACCTGCAGGGCATCACCGTCGACGACCTGATCGACTTCACGCCGGAGCTGCGGGAAGAGGCGATCGAGATCGCCGACCGCGCGGTGCTGGGACCGATCTTCCTGCCGCCCACCGTGCGCAGACAGCCGAAGCCGATCATCCAGTCGCCGGGGCCAGGAGGGGGCGTGAACTGGCCTGGCACCGCGGTCGACCCGGAGACCGGCACCATGTTCATCCCGTCGCAGACCCGTCTGCGTGCGCTGGAGGTGGTGGAATATGCGCCGCCCGCGACCGTCGGCTACTTCACCGACCCCTGGGCCGTGCCGGTGCCGGGACCGAGAGGGCTGCCGCTGGTGAAGCCGCCCTACAAGCGGATCACGGCCATCGACATGAACTCTGGCGACCACGCCTGGATGAGCCCCCACGGCGACGGTCCTCGCAACCACCCGGCGCTTCGCGAACTGAACCTGCCGGCGCTCGGCGGCCACAGCGGAATCCATGGCGGCGGT
>CAJWMX010000324.1 GCA_913043805.1 uncultured Acidobacteriota bacterium
CCGGGTGTGACGCCTGGACGTCGGCCAGGTCATGGACCTGATGACGGCACGAGACTCCTGAGGCGACCAGTCGTTCGTCCGGTGCGAGTGCCCGGGCGGCGGGGAGGAGTCGACGTTCGCCGATTGTGGCCGAGACATCGAAGTGCTCGGTGGCGTAGCCGAATGACCCCGCCATGCCGCAACAGCCCGCATCGAGGGTGACGACCTCGGCACCGGGGATCCGCGAGAGCAGGGCCTGGGCTGGGGGCACCAGGCCGAGCGACTTCTGGTGACAGTGCCCATGCAGCAGCAGGCGCCGTGGGCCAGGCTGTAGGTCGAGCGAGGCGGTACCGGCGCTGAGGGTGGCCTCGAGCCACTCCTCGAACAGTCGGCTCGCCTCGGCGACCGCCCGGGCCTGCTGGCGCAACGTGTCGCCGCGCACCAGGTCCGGGAGATCGTCCCGCAAGGCGGAGAGACAGCTCGGCTCGAGCACGACCAGTGGTCGGCCCGGGGCGATCTGCTTGTAGAGCGCCCGCACCGTGACCTCGGCCTGACGGCGGGCCTCATCGAGGAGGCCCTGCGAGATGAGCGGGCGGCCGCAGCAGACCGCCGGACCCAGTGCTACGCCGATCCCCGCCCGGTCGCAGAGCGTCGCCGCGGCGAGTCCGATGTCGGGGTGGTAATAGTTCGTGAACGTGTCGCGGAACAACACCACGTCCGGTGGCGACGTGGCGCTCGGTCGTTCCGACCAGCGTTCGGAGAGTGGGACGTCGGCCCAGGCCGGCAGCGGGCGACGCCGGTCGATGCCGAGCAGGCGCTCATTGAGTGCCCGGACCCATCCCATGCCGAGCCAGGGATTCACGACACGGGCGAGCGGGCTCAACGCGGCCGAGAGCTGATGAATGCGGCCGAGTACCCGAGCGCGGAGCGGCGTCCCGTGCCGGCTGTGATAGTCGGCCAGGAACTCGGCCTTAAACCGGGCCATGTCGACGCCCACGGGACACTCTGATTTGCACGCGCGGCACTCCAGACAGAGGTCCAACGCTTCGTAGACGCCTTCGTCGCCGAGGCCGGTTTCGCCGAGTTCTCCGTTCATGGCCGAGCGGAGCGCGTTGGCGCGTCCCCGCGTCGAGTGGGCCTCGTCGCGGGTCGCCATGTAGGACGGGCACATGGTGCCGTCCAGGGTCTTGCGACAGGCGCCGACGCCGCTGCACATCTCGACCGCGCGGCCCAGTCCACCGTAGCTCTCGTAGTCGAAGTACCTCGACGGGTTCGGTGTCTCATACTCCGGCCCGTAGCGGAGGTTGGCGGTCAGCGGCGGCGTGTCGACGATCTTGCCCGGGTTGAACAGGCCCTCGGGGTCGAACGTGCGCTTGATCGTGCGAAAGGCGCCGTAGAGCTCGGACCCGAACATCCGTTCGATGAACGGGCCGCGGACCAGCCCGTCGCCGTGCTCCCCCGAGAGGGCCCCGCCGTACTCGAGGACCAGCGCGGCGATGTCGTTGGCGATCGCCTCGAACTGCCGCAGGCCATCGGCCGTCTTGAGATTGACGACCGGGCGGACGTGCAGACAGCCGACGGACGCGTGCGCGTATATGCCGGTGCGGCTGCCGTGGCGTTCGACGATCTGCAGGAATCGCTCGATGTAGTCGCGGAGCTTCTCCGGGGCGACCGCGGTGTCCTCGACGAAGGAGATGCTCTTGGCATCGCCTTTCATCGCCATCGAGAGACCGAGCGAGGACTGTCGCAGTTTCCAGATTCGCGCCTGGTCGGCGGGAGCGGTGGCCCGTGAGGCACGCGCCGAGATGCCTCGAAGCTCGAGATCCTGTTCGATGGCGTCCAGCCGAGGTGGCAGCGCGGTCGGGTCGTCGTCGTAGAGCTCGACACAGAGCAGCGCGCCCGGTGTCTCGTCGCTCCGCAGCACCGAACGGCGCAGCTCGTCGAGCGCCGGGCTCTCGCGGGCGTGGTCGAGGATGAAGCGGTCCATGACCTCGATGGCGGACGGTCCGTGCTCGAGGATGACCGGTGTGGCGCCCAGCGCGTCGAGCAGGTGGTCGAACTCGAGCGCCATGACGGCTTTGGCGTCCGGCAGCGGTACCAGGTTGACCCGGGCCTCGACCACCACGCCCAGCGTCCCCTCGGACCCGACGATCAGCCGGGACAGGTCGACCGGCGCGGACGGGTCGGTGAAGGCGTCGAGGTTGTAGCCGCCCACCCGCCGCATGACCTTGGGGAACCGTCGGTCGACCTCGCTGGCATGCTGACGCCCGAGCCGGCGGAGCGTCTGGTAGCAGCGTCCCTCCAGCGTGTCGGCGCGACAGTGGGTGTCGAGCACTTCTCCCGCGAGGGGTCGGAAATGGGCGACGCTGCCGTCGGCCAGCGCCACGTGCAGATCCAGCACATGGTCGATCGTCTTGCCGTAGAGCACCGAGCGCGCGCCGCTCGAATTGTTGCTGATCATGCCGCCCACCGTGGCCCGGTTGGCGGTGGAGATGTCGGGGGCGAATCGGAGCCGGTGGGGAGCCAGCTGGGCGTTCAGTTCATCGAGGACGATCCCGGGCTCGACTCGCGCCCAGCGCTCTTCGGCGTTGACCTCGAGTACCCGGTTGAATCGTTTGCCGACATCCAGCTGTAGACCGTGGCCGATCGCCTGCCCAGCCTGGGAGGTGCCGCCTCCGCGGACCGTGATCGATTGACCGTGGCGCCGGGCGACCGCAATCGCGGCCAGGATGTCCTCGCGTGAGTGCACCACGACGACCCCGGTCGGCTCGATCTGATAGACACTGGCGTCAGTGGAGTAGAGGGCGCGACTGACGGCGTCGAAACGCACTTCCCCGGAGACCGCCGCCTCCAGATCCCGCTGCAACTGTCCGCTCACCCGGGGGAGTATAATCCCGGAACTCAACGCCCAGCGCCCACCGCCCGGGCTGAGCGCGCCAGATTCCATGTCCTACCGAGCCGGCCGTCACTTTCTGCAGATTCCCGGACCCACCAACGTGCCCGAACGGGTCCTGCGGGCGATGGCTCGCCCCACCATCGATCATCGGGGCCCCGAGTTCCAGGCGCTGGGCCGATCGGTGCTCGATGGGGTCCGAAACCTGTTTCGCACCACGTCGCCGGTCGTCATCTATCCGGCATCCGGCACGGGAGCCTGGGAGGCGGCGCTCGTGAATACGCTCTCGCCGGGCGACCGCGTCCTGATGGCCGACACCGGGCACTTCGCGAACCTCTGGCGGGGGGTGGCCGAGAAGCTGGGGCTGGAGGTGGTGGCGTTGCCTGGCGATTGGCGTCGGGGAGCGGAACCGGAGGCGCTCGAAGCGCACCTGCGAGCCGATGCGGATCGGGCGGTCAAGGCGGTCTGTCTCGTGCACAGCGAGACGTCCACCGGTGTTGCCAGCCGGATTCCAGCGCTGAGACAGGCGATCGACCAGGCCGACCATCCTGCGTTGTTCATGGTCGACACCATCTCGTCGCTGGCATCGATGGACTATCGGCACGACGCCTGGGCCGTCGATGTGACGGTCTCCGCATCGCAGAAGGGGATCATGCTGCCGCCCGGGCTCAGCTTCACCGCGCTGAGTGCGCGGGCGCTGGCGGCGCATGCCAAGGCTCGCTTGCCCCGCTCTTACTGGGACTGGACGGCGATGCTGGCGGCCAACGAGAAGGGGTTCTTTCCGTATACACCCGCGACCAACCTCCTCTACGGCTTGCAGGAAGCGCTGGCCATGCTCGCCGAGGAAGGCCTGGAACAGGTCTTCGCGCGGCACGTCCGGCACGCGGAAGCGACCCGGGCGGCCGTCGATGCCTGGGGGCTGGAACTCGTGTGTCAGCACGCCGAGGAATACAGCGCGTCGTTGACCGCGGTGCTCATGCCCGAGGGATGCGATGCCGATCAACTGCGGCGGGCGGCCCTCGATCGTTACGACCTGTCGCTCGGCGTCGGGCTGGGGCGACTGGCCGGCAAGGTCTTCCGGATCGGGCACCTGGGCGACTTCAACGACCTCAGCCTGATAGGCACCCTGGCCGGGGTGGAGATGGGACTCGGCCACGCCGACATTCCGCACACCGCCGGCGGCGTCCAGGCCGCCATGGCCCACCTGGCCGCTTGACCCTCAATTCGGATTCACGGTCGGGACGCTTACCCTGGCCAGGCGGTGCTGTGGCAAGGCGCGAGGAGGAAGCAACCAGGCGGGGTTGTGACCGACGCTGCAACGCAGCCACAGGGTCGCCTGGCCAGGATCAGCTGGCGGCCCCGGTCAGGCGAGCGAGATCACGGCGGCAGCTGCGATGTGTCTCATCGGTCGTCTCCTCGACGTCTGGCACAGGCATCACGCCATGTTCGCGTAACCGGTGGCCCG
>CAJWMX010000325.1 GCA_913043805.1 uncultured Acidobacteriota bacterium
TTCGGAGTGCTTCTTGGTCAGGTCGGCGACGCGAGACACTTCCTCAACGAGTGCCGCCTTCGTCATGCTGCCGCCAGTTGACAAGATGCCCTCCGTGCCGGACCGCTATTCCTATTCGGTCTGGTTCTTGAGGTGATCGAAGTGATCTCCGAGCGTCACCTCAGGTGAACCCGACCCGCCGTACGCCTCCCAATCCGCCTCGTAGTCGTCCGACTTGAGGGCCCGGATGCTGAGACCGATCTTCCGTTCCGAGGGGCTGAGCTTGATGATCTTCATACTCGTCACCTCGTCGACCTTGAGCTCGACCTTGTCCTTGCCGTGCTCGTCGTCGAACTCGGACACGTGGATGAGCCCTTCGATCCCCTCGGCCAGCTCGACGAAGGCGCCAAAGTTGGTGATCCGCACCACCTTCCCCTCGACCACGCTCCCGACCTTGTTGTTCTCGAAGAACTCGTCCCAGACGTCGGTGGCGAGCTGCTTCAGCCCGAGCGACAGGCGCTGGTTGTCGGGGTCGACGTTGAGGACCATCGCCTCGACCTCGTCACCCTTCTTGAGCACCTCCGACGGATGCTTGAGCCGCTTGCTCCACGACATGTCCGAGATGTGGATGAGCCCGTCGATGCCTTCTTCCACCTCGACGAACGCGCCGAACTCGGTGAGGTTGCGGACCTTGCCGGTGAGCTTCGACCCGATCGGATAGGTGTCGGCCAGCTGGTGCCAGGGGTTCGACTCGATCTGCTTGAGACCCAGCGAAATGCGGCGCGCCTGCGGGTCGACGCCGAGCACCATCGACTCGACCCCGTCGCCCACGTTCAGCAGCTTCGAGGGATGCTTGACCCGCTTGCTCCAGGACATCTCCGACACGTGGATGAGTCCCTCGACGCCCGGCTCGAGCTCGATGAACGCGCCGTAATCGGTCAGGCTGACCACCTTGCCGCTGACGCGCATGGCCGGGGCATACCGCTCTTCCACCGCGGTCCAGGGGTCGGCATGCAGCTGCTTGTAGCCAAGCGAGACTCGCTCGGTCTCGCGGTCGAACTTGAGCACCACGACGTCGACTTCGTCGTTGACCTTGAAGAGGTCCGACGGGTGCGCCGCCCGGCCCCAGGACATGTCGGTGACGTGCAGAAGCCCGTCGATCCCGCCCAGGTCGATGAACGCGCCGTAGTCGGTGATGTTCTTGACCACACCGCGGAGCACCTTGCCCTCTTCGAGGGTCGCGAGCGTGTGCTTCTTCTTTTCCGCGTTCTCCTCTTCGAGGAGAACCTTGCGGGACAGCACGATGTTGCCGCGCTTCTTGTTGACCTTGATGACCCGCATCCGCAGCTCTTCGCCGCGCAGCGCGTCGAGATTGCGCACCGGCCGGACGTCCACCTGCGAGCCGGGCAGGAACGCCCGCACGCCGATGTCGACCGCCAGCCCGCCCTTGATCCGTTCGATGACGCGGCCGATGACCACCTTCCGGTCGTCGTAGGCTTTCTCGACCTCGTCCCAGATCTTCATCTTCTCGGCCTTCTCGCGCGAGAGCACGATATGGCCGTCACGATCTTCGGTGCGCTCCAGCAACACGTCGACCGTGTCGCCGGGCTGCACGATGCACTCGCCTTCCTCGTCGAGGAACTCCTGGAGCGCGATCATGCCTTCCGACTTGTAGCCCACATCGACGACAACGTCCGAGGAAGACACCTTCAGGACCGTGCCCTTGATGACCTCGCCTTCGGCGATGTTCCGGAAGCTACCTTCGTACAACTTCAGCAGATCGATGTACTCCTGCTGTCCCGCGCGATCCTCATCATCGTCGCGGGCCATGAGCGTCATCGGTGCCGGCCGCGGCTTCTCCGAACCGGCCGACTGCTCGGCGTCCTCTACCTTCGTCATGGAACTGCGTATCTCCTGTGTCGTGCTGACGCCCGTGCGGGCGCTGTGGCCAGAACGACGGGCCGCCAACGCAAGCCGGACAGGCCATGCATCGACCACCTTCGTTTGGCGATAAGCCCCAGACTATATGACAGTTACCGAGACCCGTCAATCTGAAACGGGGGTCCAGACGGGCCTCTACGCGCGGGGGTCGAGACGGGTCTGAACGATCTCCAGCACCCGGCTGATGACCCCCTCGAGCGGCATCCCGGTGGTGTCGACGAGCACGGCGTCGTCGGCCATCGTCAGCGGCGAATTCTGCCTGGTTCGGTCCGAGTGGTCACGCGCCTCGAGCGCCGTGGCCACGTCCGACAACGCGGCGTCGGCCCCGCCCAGGCCATGGGCCGGATCGGAGGCCCGCCGGGCGGCGCGCTCCTCAGCCGAGGCATCCAGGTAGATCTTGACGTCGGCCTCGGGAAAGACGGTGGTGCCGATGTCGCGCCCCTCCATGACCAGACCGCCGGTGGCGGCATAGGCCCGCTGCCGGCGGACCAGCACCTCGCGCACCCCGGACACCCTGGCGACCCGCGCCGCCGCGCTATCGATCTCGGCCGTCCTGATGGCGCTCGTGACGTCGTGCCCCTCCACCTCGACCGAGCGGCCATCGAGGCGCAGCTCGACCCGTTCGGCCAGATCGGTCAGCGCCAACTCGTCATCGAACGCAATCGCATCGTGCCCCGCCATCCAGGCCACCGCGCGATACATCGCGCCGCTATCCACATACCGGCACGAGAGCGCCTGGGCGACGGCGCGCGAGACACTGCCCTTGCCAGCGCCTGACGGCCCATCGATTGCGATGACGGGGGGACGGCCTTCGTTGCTCTCGGTCACGACGTCTCTTCCTCCGGCGCGCCATCGGCCGCCGCGCGACGCAACGCGCGCAGCTCGGCCGCCGTCAGGTCCCGGAACTGACCGGGACGTAAAGCCTGGTCCCGGATGGGGCCGATCCGTACACGACGGAGCCGCACCACCGGATGCCCCACTGCCTCGCACATGTGACGCACCTGCCGGTTGCGCCCCTCGCGAATGCTGATCTGCACCAGCGCCTGGTCGCCGCGCTGGCCACGCCCGGCGCCCAGGAGCCGCGCCGTGGCCGGGGCCGTGCGGCGCCCGTCCACATTCACTCCGTGTGCCAGCCGCTTGAGCGCCGCGGCGCTGGGCACGCCGCGCACGCGTGCCTGATAGACCCGTTCGACGCCGTGGCGGGGATGAGTGAGCCGCGCCGCCAAGTCGCCGTCGTTGGTCAGCAGCAGCAGGCCCTCGCTATCGTAGTCCAGCCGGCCGACCGGATAGACCGACTCACGCACCCCGGTAATCAGATCCATCACCGTACGCCGCCTCTGCGGATCATCTCGCGTCGTGATCACGCCGCGCGGCTTGTTCAGCAGCAGGTAACGACGACGTCCGGCGCGTCCCACGCGACGCCCGTCCACCTTGATCTCGTCGACTTCCGGATCCGCGCGGGTCCCGAGCTCAGTCACCAGCTTGCCGTTGACCATCACCCGCCCGTCCCGGATCAGCCCCTCGGCCGCTCGACGAGACGCGATCCCCGCCGTGGCGATGATCTTCTGCAGGCGGATGCCAGAGGGGGCAGCCTGAGGGGACTTACTGCTCATGGGGCTTCAGGCTACGGGCTCCAGGCGGTCGAGTTCAGTGCACCGGTTCGGACTCGCCGTCGTCGTCCTCATCATCGAAGTCGTCGTCAGGGTCATCCTCGGTCTCGTCTTCCGGCGCCTCGGCTTCGGCACCGTCGTCGTCAGTTTCGGCGCCGTCGGTCTCGGCGTCCGCGCCCTCAGTCTCGGTCTCGCCGTCTCCGTCGTCGCCGTCGAACGGGAGCGGTTCGGTGGCCGGGCCCGGGGCGCTGAGGGCGGGCGGCACTTCCATGCCCAGCGCCTCGGCCATCTCCTCGACCTTGGGCAGGTCCTCGAGGTCGGCCAAACCGAACCGGTTCAGAAACTCGCGCGTGGTGGCGTAGAGGAACGGCCGGCCGATGACCTGCTTCCGTCCGACCACCTTGACCAGCTGACGCTCGAGCAACGTGCCGATGACGCCGGAAGTGTTGACTCCACGAATGTCGGCGATCTCCGGGCCGGTGATCGGCTGCTTGTAGGCGATCACCGCCAGCGTCTCCAGCGCCTGAACTGACAGGCGCTGCTTGGACTGCTCGTGGAACAGCCGGCGCACCCACTCGTGCAGTTCTGGGCGCGTGCAGATCTGGTAGCCGCCCGCCACCTCCACCATCTGGATCCCGCCTCGCGCGTCGTAGTCCGCGCGCAACGCCTCGACGGCCTGGGCCACGTCCTCCTTCGGCTCGCTGTCCAGCAGCTGGTAGAGGGTCTTGGGCGTCAACGGATCGGGCGACGCGAAGATGAGCGCCTCGATGATCGGTTTCAGGTGGTCGTGGTCGGACATGG
>CAJWMX010000326.1 GCA_913043805.1 uncultured Acidobacteriota bacterium
CGGCGTGGTTAATGATCAGCTCGCTCGCAGCTTCGTGGTCGACACCGGTGGCGAGGTCATCTCGATCAGCCGTGGGACGGCCAATCTCTTGCCGCCGCTCACCGTGCGTCAGGTCCCGCTGAAGGTCTACGGCACGTCGGGGTGGGACGAGGACGCCTATCTGCGGCCGGGCACCGACCTAGTCTTCGACGAACTACAGTATCGCAACTACTCGGTCGTGGTGCTCAACCTCCACCGCCCGAGCGCCCTCCTCGGTTTCCACATCGGCGGCATCGTCGGCCACAGCTTCCTGAGCGACTACCGCGTCACGCTCGACCTCAATCGCAATGTGATGCGGTTGAAGAGACTCTAGGCCGCGCCGGATACTCCCGCGGCGCGTCACGACGGCTACAGGCATCGGGCTCCGGGCGCGAGACCATTGTCTGGCTCATCCGGATTGTCCCGGTCGGTGGCTTTGGGCGCCTGAAGCCTGAAGCCGGCAGTCCTACGCCCTGGGCGCGGGACTGCCACGCAGTTCCTGAGCGCGCCGTGGAGCTGCGGGTAGCCTGAAGCCTGAGGGTGACAGCCGCCTAGCTCTCGTTCCGGTCCAAGAACGCGCTCAGCGTCAGCCGTAGATCGTTCGGTCGGTCCTCTTCTCGAAGCGAGTGGAGGAGGGAGACGGTCGAGCGGTAGGTCTGCAGCTGGGTCAGGCAGCTCTGGCAGTTGTTGAGGTGTCGGGCCAGCTCGACGTGGGTCGCGGGCGGAAGCCGCTCTTCCAGGAAATCGGCGAGAAGAGAGACGACCCTTGAGCATGGGGCCCGGGGGTCGTCGGTTCGGTCGTGCTCCGGATCAGAAGTCATACCCGATCCAGAAGTCGAACTGCGAGTCGCGGAACGCGGCGCTGCCTCCGCGTGAGGCGAAGACCAGGTCCTCCCACTCTTGGTTGAAGAGTGTCCGCCAGGACCAGTCGAAGTGCACCGGGAAGCCGATGACCGAGGTCTGGAGGCCGATGCCGTAGGAAGCGCGGCCGTCCACCAGTCGGAAGCCTGAGATCTGCTGTTCGTCGCCGAACACCTCGATGAACTCGCCCGTGGTCGGGTCGATGCCGAACCCGATGGTCGGGGTGAAGCTGGACGTGCTGTTCGAGAACAGCTTGAACGGCTGACCCACCAGGCTCGCTCCGCCGAGGTTGAAGAACAGCGTGCCGCGGATGCCGCCGAGGACGCCGATCGGGGTGAGCATCGCCTCGACCAGCGGGAAGCGGAGCTCGGCGTTGAAGAAGCCGGCGTCGTGGCCCACGAACTCGAGGAACTCGTAGCCGCGCATCTCCGAGTTGCCTCCGAAGTAGAGGAAGTCGGGGAAGTCGCCAAAGCTCTTGAAACCGCGACCGCGCAACGCCAGCACGCCGGTCTCGCCAAGCCGCAGGTAGTAGCGGGCATCGGCATCCAGTGTTTGCTTACCCAGGAAGGTCGTGCCGATCGTGGGGGCGTAGGAGTAGCCGAACTCCATGATGTTGCCCGAGACCGGTCCGAACTCGCGGAACACGGCGGTCTCCTGGACGAAATTCACGCCCAGCGGCAGGGTGGCGCCGTTGCGGAACAGGTCGGCACTGCCGAACTGCTGCTGTTGGAACCGGTCGGCTTCTGCTTCGAGCGCGGGATTGTCGAAACGCTCGTTGAAGTGGAACACGCCACCGGTGAACTCGATCCGCCGGAAGCGGTCGAATGGGTAGATGCCGAAGGCGCTGCCGCCCCGGACCGTCTGTACGGCGAGCGCCTGGTCACGATCCAGGAAGCCGAAGGCCGGTGCGAAGAACCCGGCGGTGCCGAAGAAGAACTGCTCCTGCGAGAACCCCTGCAGCGCGAACTGCATCCGGCCGCTGAGATTCACGTAGGAGGCGGCTAGGGTGCGGTACTGCGAGATGGAGTAGGCGTAGAACTGGAAACTCTGGTCGCCAAGCACGTCGCTGAACGAGAGCGCGGTGCCGCCCAGGAAGTCACCGCTGTTGGTGACGCCGACGTTGATCGGGGGGGCGCCGTCCAGGAACATCTTCTCGAAACGGCCCTTCCGACGGTTGTTCGCCTCGATCACGTTGTGGGTCAGCGGCGCCTGGAAGTCGATATTGGTGCCCGGGCCGCCGTAGTCGGTGGTCGCCGCCGTGTAGAGCGGCTCCTCCCGCACGATGGTGTGCAGTCCATACTCCCCACGGAAGTAGGTGATGAACGCGACCCGGGTCTCGTCGTTGCCCGGCAGCACGATGGTCGACACGTTACCGGTGGCAGTGTCGGTGTACTGGCGAAGCTCGCCGTTGTTCAGATCGAGCGTCCAGACGTTGAAGATGTCGCCGTTGGCCGCCAGGTCCGGGTCGATCGGCGTCAGGGGGTCGACGGCGGTCGAGGAGAACACCAGCGTGTGATCGTCGAGGAACTGCGCGGCCGCCTCGTTGAAGGTGCCGAAGGTCAGCTGGGTCTTCTCACCACTCTCGAGATCGACCTTGAACAGCTTGTTGTTTCCGCTGATCCGTGCCAGATAGACCAGATACGACCCATCGGGTGAAAAGGTCGGTGCATAGTCGGCGAAGTCGTCCTCGGTGACGTTGCGAATCTCCTGGGTCTCGATGTCCATCACGAAGATGTCGCCTACCGCGCCCGAGAGTGCCGAGAAGGCTACGTGGCGCCCATCCGGGGAGATGTCCGGCGATTCCGGCTGGTCGACGGTGTCCAGGTCGAACATCTCCTCGATGTCCTTGGTCACCACGTTCTGGAGCACCAGTGACCGGTACTTTCCCTTGCGCACGAAGTAGGCGAGCCGGTCGTCCGCGCCAGACCAGGACATGAAGGGCACCTGGTTGAATCGCAGCACCGAGTACTGCAGCGATTCGAACCCGAGGTCCTGGTCGAAGCCGTCGGTGAGGTTGCTGACCACCTCGCCGTCCTCGGTCGACATCAGGACGATGTCCACCTCGCGGTCCTTCCGGTTGAGGGCGTAGGCGGCCACCAGGTCGCCGGTCGGTGACGGCTCGACCGAGAAGATCGCCTGATAGCGGGTCTCGAACGGGTCGGGTGCCAGATCCCGACCGTAGTCGTCGGGCCGCTCCTTGTCCCGGTAGGCGGCGAAGCGATCGCGCAGCCACCCCTCGAACTCGCTGTCAAATTCCTCGGCGGGAATGTCGAAGGCATCTTCGTAGATGTCCCCACCTCCGCCGACCACGGTCTTTCGCAGCGAGAACAGGAACTGGCGGATGCCTTCCTTGCCCCAGCGCTCTTCGATGAACTCGAACGCGGCATGGCCGAGGTTGTAGACGACCCGCAGGTTCGCGAAGCCGCCGTAGCCCTGGAACTTGCTCATCTCCGGCAGGATGTCGGAGAGCGCAGCGTCCCGCACCATCATCAGGTCGTTGGGGCGCCACACCCCGGCCATGTAGTCGGCCAGCCCCTCGTCGACCCACAGCGGAATGCCCTGTCGGATGACCGATCTGGGGATGATGTCGAACGCGAACTGATGGGTCAGCTCGTGGGCCACCAGGCGGTAGAGCTGGTCCGGAGGCTCGTCGATCGGAAGCGCGATACGTCCACGGTACGGCTCGGCGAATGCGCCGACGCCCTCACCGCTCGCGCCGGGAATGATGTTCTGCTGCTCGAACTCGCTGTGGGTCTTGAACACCATCAGCGGCACGAGATTCGGGAGGTCGTGGGTGAGATCGGCGCTGATCTGCGCGTACGCGCTCTCGGCGTAGCTGGCGACCCGGGCCAGGTGCTGCTCCATCTCCGGGTAGTAGTAGATCTCGAAGTGCTCGGTCTCGTAGATGTGCCACTCGAAGTCGTCGTATTTCACACGGTTCTTCCCGGGATACGGGAAGAAGTCAGTCGCCTGCTGGGCGAACGTGGTGCCGGCCCAACTCACAGTGAGCAGACCGATGAGACAGGCGACCGTACACCGGCCAAAGCCGATGCGGCAGCGCTGGGTGCGACTCATGATTCACCTCGTGGAGTGCCAGCGGCGTGTGAGGAGGGCTGGCGGGGATCAACAGCCATCTTACTGTAGCTCTGACGGGCGTCGCAACGATGCGGATCCCGGTCAATTGACACGTTTCTTCGACGAGCAAGAGGCGTACCGGGGACGCCGGCGCAAAGTGGCCCGCGCAGGGCGCGAAAGCGCGGTGAGCGATCTCACAGAGTGTCCGATCCGTGCGACCGCGCGACCACGAAAGGGGACAGAATAGATGCCTGACTTCCCGCGATAATCGTGTGAGATAACTCGCGACAGGGAATTTCCAGCCGGCAGGGTTGTTCTGGTTGGTAGTGGGTGTCGCGGCACAGGTACGAGTGGCCGGCAGTCGGAT
>CAJWMX010000327.1 GCA_913043805.1 uncultured Acidobacteriota bacterium
GCGATGAAGATCGACGTCGCCGAGGCGATGAAATTCGAACGATGAGACGAAGGAGACAGGAGTCAGGAGACAGGAGACAGGAGAGGCCGGTGGGCTTCGCCGTCTTCGTCTGATGACCGGTACGACGATGACCGACGTCCAAACCCCAGCCGTGGAGACTGAGCATCTCTGGAAGACCTTCACCCAGGAGGCCGAGGAGGTGCACGCGGTCAACGACGTCACCCTTACCGTCGCGCAGGGCGAGTTCACCGCGCTGGCCGGACCGTCCGGTTCGGGCAAGACCACGCTGCTGAACGTCATCGGCGGGTTGACCCGGCCCACCGCCGGCAAGATCCGCGTGGCCGGCCAGGAGCTCTCCGACATGTCGAACCAGCAACTGGCTGAGCTGCGGCTCGACCAGGTCGGGTTCATCTTCCAGGCCTACAACCTGTTGCCAGTGTTGACCGCGATGGAGAACGCCGAGTTTCCGATGCTGTTGCAGGGTATCGACGCGGCGGAGCGTCGACAGCGTGTGATGGAGCTCTTCGAGCGGACCGGCATGAATGGCCTGGAAGACCGTCGGCCAGGCAAGCTGTCGGGCGGCCAGCAGCAGCGCGTGGCGGTCGTCCGCGCGGTGGCCAGCCGGCCGGCGTTAGTGCTGGCCGACGAGCCGACCGCCAACCTCGACTCGGCGGCCAGCGCCGCGCTGCTCGACGTGATGGTGGAGCTCAACCGAGACCTCGGCGTGACATTCGTGTTCGCGACCCACGACGCCCGGGTGATGGAGCGCTCGCGACGGCTGGTGCGGATGATTGACGGTCGAGTCGACAGCGACGAGATCCGGGCCGCATGACCCGGTGGTGGCTGCGCGCGGCCGTGGTGTGCGCCGTCGGGCTGGCCACATCGCCGTTTCCGGCGTCGGCGCAAACCTCCTGGCTCTCCGGCTATCTCCAGACGGTGCCCCTCTTCAGCGGGTCCACCGACCCGTCACCCTCCAACGTGGCCGATTTCAGCCGGATGCGGCTGTCGATCGAGCCGACGCTCGGGTCGCTGTCGTTCGAGGTGGCCTATGAGCATGCGCTCACCGTCCAGCAGCGCGACAGCCGGGCCGGGTTCGGGCTGGGAGCCGTCCCCAGTGGTGGCGAGTGGCTGGATCTCGGCTGGACCATCACCGAAGAGGCCCACGTCCGCTGGCGGCACCGTTTCGATCGGCTTGCGGTCGCGTGGCGCCCGGTCGGGGCCGTCGAGCTGACGGCCGGGCGCCAGGCGGTGTCCTGGGGAACGACACTGTTCTTGACCCCGGCCGACCCGTTCTTGCCCTTCAACCCAGCTGACCCGTTTCGGCAGTTTCGGGGCGGGGTCGATGCGATGCGGGCCAGGCTCTACCCGGGGCCGCTGAGTCAGATCGACCTGGTGGTCCGACCCAGCGACACGCTGCTGGGCGACGAGGTCACGGCGCTGGGGCGGGGGTTGACGTTGGTTGGGAACTGGGAAGTGTCCGGTTGGGGCGGCACGCTCTATGGCGACATCACGGGCGCCGCCGCCTTTGCGGGTGGCATCGGCGCTTGGGCGGTGCGCGGCGAAGGCGTGGCCCGAGAGGTCGAGGGCGTGGTCGTGTTCCGGGGCACCCTCGGCGTCGACCGGATCTTTCAGCTGGGCGGTCGCGACCTCTTCCTGGTCGCCGAGTACCAGCGTGACAATCTCGCGGCCTCGAGTCCTGACGAGTATCTGGCCCTGGTGCAGTCAGCCCCGTTTCGTCGCGGAGAGTTCCAGGTGCTGGGGCGCGATGAAACCGCTATTCAGTCCTCCTATCAGCTCCATCCCCTCTGGAGCGTCGCCGGGCTCTGGCTGTGGAACCTGAACGACGGCAGCGGGCTCATCTCGCCCAGTGTGGGCTACTCGGCCTCGAACAGTGTGTCTGTCGGCGCGGGTCTCTTCTTCGGCGTGGGAGATGACCAGATCACCGTCTCGCGCCCCGTGCCCTCCGAATACGGCCTGGCCGGTCAGAGCGGCTACATCTCTATCGCCTGGTTCTTCTAGCTTTCCCGGCGATCCAGGAAACCGACTCAATCCGAACCGGCGCCAGCCGAGAGTCGCACGGTCTCGGCGACCTCACGGGTGAGCTGACGTGCGATCTCGGCGTAGCGGTTCCACGTGTCGGTCTGACGCTGCAGTTGACGTCGTCCGACCGCGGTCAGCTCGTAATACTTGGCGCGATGCTCCCCGGCGGCTTCTTTCCATTCCGAGCGCAGGGCGCCGGCTGCCTCCAGCCGATACAGGGCCGGGTAGAGCGCGCCTTGATTCACCTCTAACCCGCCCCGGGTTAGGCGCTCCAGGCGCTGCGAGATGCCGTGGCCGTGGTTCGGCTGCAGGGTCAAGGCTTGCAGGATCAACCGGTTGAGGGACTCGCGCATCGTGGCTCGGGAATCCCGCTCTGGATCCTACCCGACGTCTCGGGCGCCCACCTGTACCTGTATCCTGTAAGGCCAATGTCGTCCTCTGCGGGCCAGTCCTGGCGGGCCCGACTCCGCACCGAAGAGTTCCTGTTCCTGCTGCTCTTCATCCCTTCGAGCCTCGTCACGATCTGGGCCAACTACGACCTGTATGCGGGCGGGGTCGATTCCCGTCGCATCCAGGGGGGGCTCCTGCGGCTGGTGATCGTGGTGCTGCTCGCCATGATCGTGCCCACGCTCGAGCGGTGGCGCCATCGAATGCCCTACGGGAAAGGTCGGAGCACGGTCGACTTCTTCCGGACGTTTCTGCCGTTCGTCTTCTGCGTGGCGGTGTACACCAACCTGCACGACACCATCCGCTGGATCAATCCCAACGACATTCACGGGCAGCTCATGGTGCTGGAGCAGTGGCTGTTCGGGTTCCAGCCGGTGGTGTGGGCCGAGCAGTTCATCACACCGGCGCGAACCGAGTTCTTCAGCTTCTTCTATACGAACTTCTTCGCGCTCACCGTCGTGGTGTCGAGCGTGCTGTGGGGGCTCGGACGTCGGCAGGAGTCGCGCGAGACGCTGCTCGGGATCGTGGTCTGCTTTTACTCGGGCTACGTGCTCTATGTCATCTTCCCGGCGGCGCCGCCGCGGCTCTACTACGAGGCGATGGGCATGTTCTCGATCGATCTGGGCGGCGGGTCGATCGCGAGCTTCCAGAACGCGCTGATCGCGCTCATGCCCAATGAGGCGTCCCGCGCTGCCTTTCCCAGTCTCCACACCGCCGTGAGCCTGGTGGTGCTCGGCTACGCCTGGAAGTTCTGCCGATGGCTGGTGCCGATCCTGCTGATCTTCGTGCTGGGGCTGCTGGCGTCGACCGTGTATCTGCGTCACCACTATGTCGTGGACCTGATTGCCGGCGCGATGATGATCCCCTGGGTCTTCTGGGTGACGCCACGCGTCGACCGCTGGTGGAACCAGACCGGCAAGTCCTACGACCTCGGGGAGCGTCCGGCGCCGACTCGTGGTACCGTTTGAGCGTCCGTTTCTAGAGGTACATGGCCATATGACCAACCGATTCATTGCTTTCGCCGCCGCGGGCGCGCTTGCGTTGCCCACGTTCGCTGTCGCTCAGGACCATCGAACGGCCCACGGGCATCCGGATATCAGCGGGGTCTGGGACTTCCGCACCGTGACGCCGCTCGAGCGTCCCGAGGAGTTTGCTGACCAGGAGTTCCTGACCGCCGAAGAGGTCGCCGAGTACGCAGCCGAACGGGTCAGAGCGAACAACGCCGACCTCGATCGTGAAGAGAAGAAGCAGATCACGACTGACCGGGGCGAAGTGAACGGCACGACCGAGACTCGCGACCTGGCGCTGGCGTACAACGACTTCTGGTGGGATCGCGGGACCCAGGTGGTCGATACGCGCCGGACGTCGCTGGTGATCGATCCGCCGAACGGCCGGATTCCGGCACTGACCTCTGAAGGCGCCGCTCGTCGGGCCGAGCGGACCCGGATCAACCAGCGTCCCACCGAGGGGCCGGAGGACCGCCCGCTGGGTGAGCGTTGCATCACCGGGTTCAACTCGGGTCCGCCGATGCTGCCGGCCGCCTACAACATGAACGTGCAGATCTTTCAGACACCCGACTACGTGGTGCTGCTGAACGAGATGGTGCACAACGCCCGGATCATTCCGCTCGACGGCAGCGATCACGCTGGGGTGCCGCTATGGACGGGTGAGTCGCGCGGTCGCTGGGAAGGGGAGACGCTGGTCGTCGAGACCAAGAACTTTCTGCGCGAGACCAGCTTCCGCGATTCGACCGAGAACCTCCATCTGGTGGAGCGGATCACTCGGCAGGACGACGACGTGCTGATCTACGAGTTCACGGTGGCCGACCCGT
>CAJWMX010000328.1 GCA_913043805.1 uncultured Acidobacteriota bacterium
CACGTCGATGGTGAACTGGGGCGACGCGTCGACCCGCTCCCCACCTGGCCCTTCGAGCTCGACCTGGTAGAAGCCGTCCTCATCGACGATGAAGCTCGCGGTCAACGCGCCATCCTCGCGGACCGTGAGATCGGCGGAGGTGGTCTCGTCGAACACCAGCCGTCCGGCGGGTGTGGCCATGGTCGGGAACACGCGGACATTGACCTCGGTGCCGCGCAACACCGCGATGTCGCCGCCGTCCTGGATCAGGCGTGGTTCGAGGCCGGTATAGGCCGGAAAGACATACTCGAGCTCGAGCCGATCGACGTAGGGCAGGTCGATGACGTCGAGGGTGAACGTTTCCGATTGCACGCCGACCGCCTCGATGAAGTAGTCGGTCTCGTCACGCACGTCGAACAACACCGTTTCGAACCCGAACACCGGCTCGGCGTCGGGCTCACCTTCGGCGGGAATCAACGGCACCCGCTCGAACGGCTCGCTGGGCGACGTGCGCATGAACAGATTCACGTCGTTGGTCTCGAACCCGACCAGACGAGCGGTCACCGACTGGTCCGACCCGCGCGCGATCGTCGCGTCACCCGGAAGCACCTCGATGGAATAGGGGCTGGCGGCCTCGAGGCTGCCGGTCGGCGTCATCAGCGCCGACGCGCCGTCGCGCAGATAGGACGGTCCGAAGATGAACGCCAGCAGCGCCGCGGCCGACACGAGCGCCAGATAGCTCGACGACTGCCGGATCTTCTGACGTTCGACGTCCGAGCCCCAGTCGAGCACGCGGACCTGATCGACTGCGGTCTGAATCAGCCGGTCGACGAGCGCCGGCGAGTAATCCGGGCTCGCATCGCGGCCGCCGTGTTTCGCCTCCTCGAGCGCACTGAGCACCGCTGCCTGGAGCGACGGATCATGCTCTTCGAGATAGAGCGCCACCCGCTCGTCCGGAATAGGACGGGCCAGCGGACGAACCAGGAACCAGTAGGTCAGCCCCCCCAGGGTCACCCACGTGAGCACCCGGAACGCCAGCACCGACGCCGCCGAGAACTTGAAGAGCTCAAGGCCGTAGGCGGAGAGAAGGAAGGCGCCAAGACCGGCCGCCAGCAGGACCGCCGCGCCGCGAAGCGCGATACGCAGACGCCAGCGGTTCCTGACCCGCCGGATGACATCCATCAGGTCAGTGCGACCACCGGACGACCAGGGATTGCTCAGCATGCTAGGCCTCGTTCCAGGAGAATGCCACCATCTTACCCGTGTTCCGTCGACGGCTTTCCGACTTCTTGCCCGGGAGCGCGTCCCGCGCTCCTAGTCGTCGGGGTCGAGCTCGGCGCGTGACAATCGGTTCGAAACGACGTTCTCGGTCGCCAGGAATCCCAGCGCGCCAATGAGCAGATACCACCACAGGGTCTGCCGACGCTCGAGGTCTTCCGGCGCCAGCTCCCGGTCGGCCACCACCGAGCGGTCGCCAGCCGCACGACCGGTGGCTGTCGCCACCAGTTCCTGCGGGTCGACCCACTCCAGATTCGCTTCGGTCAGATCGACGTTCACCGCGACCGTGACCGGGTCGGCGGCGTCGGACTCGGTGTCACGAATCTCGTAGAACCCCTGCTCGGCCAGATCGATGAACCCGACGCGACCATCCTCGCCGGCGCTCACGCGGTCCTCATTCGGGTCGCGCACCACCAGGTTGGCGCTGGTCAGATCGATCTGTTCGGCGGCCGGATACTCCGACAGGTCGAGCACCTGGCCCACGGTGAGGAACGGCGTCGGCGACCGATAGGTCGCCAGATGCTCGACCATCTTGTGCGCAAACGGCAGATAGATCGGCTTCAGCGCAAAGTCGTTCCAGAAGGTGTCAAGCGTCGACGACCACAGCAGGACTCGGCCCGCCCCGACCGGGTGCTCGACCAGCGCCGGATCCCCGTTGTCATAGCGGGCCAGGACCAGCGCGTCGGGGGGCACGTTCACCGGCCGATATCGGAAGAACCGCGGAGCGGTCAGGTCACCGCTGCGGGGTGAGCCAAACACGTCGAAAACGGGATGGCCGTAGTCGACGAATCCGAGCGTGCCACCTCGGCCATCGCGGTCCGCTGCCTCGTCGATCGGGCCTGGCAGCAACGTCAGGTTGTCACCCGGCCACCGGACGCGTTCGCCCAGCGCGACGAGCAGTCCGCCGCCGTTCTCCACGAAGCGGGTCAACGCATCGCCGACCGCCCCGGACGGCAGCCCGGCGTCGTTGAGCACGACCACCGTCGCGGCGGCGACGTCGTCGGTCGTGACCTGATCCACCGAGCGGATCGTGACATCGAACGACGGGCTGGTGCCGATGGCGAGCGCGCGCTCCAGATACAGGTTGGCCTCGGCCTGGCCGGGGCTGCCGATGACGAGCACCGGCACCACGTCCCCGGGCGTCACGGCGAAGTGAAAGACGTCATCATGCGGGAGCGCATCGGCGGCGACCCGGACCGAGACGGGCATGCCGCGATCCTCGAGCGTGAACGGGTCGAAGGTCACCGTGGCCGCCGCGCCCGGCTCCACATCGACCTCGCGCGTCTCGAGCTCGCGGCCATCCAGCTCCAGCACCACGTCGAGCCCGCTCACCGGCGAGCTGCCACGATTCGCCACTCGTGCGGTCACCGCCGCCCGCTCGCGGCCGGAGAAGAAGTCCCGCTGCACGCCGGCGCCGGTCACGCTGATGTTGTCGACCGGACCGTCATCAGACACGGAGACGGGGGTCAACACGGTACCCGGCGGCAACAGCGTGTTGGCGGCGCTATCCACCCCAATCCGCTGGAAGTCGCTAATCAGCACCGCTTCGAGCAACGGCTGATCGGAATCCTCGAGCACGCCCTGGGCCAGCTGCAGCGCCGGCCCGTAGCGGGTCGCCCCCGCGCTCAACTCGGCACCATCGATGGCGGCCAGGAGGCTCGCGCGGTCGGTCGTGGACCGGTTGGCGGCCCGGGCTCCGCTATCAAAAAAGATGAGCGTCGCCTCATCGTCCGGACCCAGCTCCTGGACGACGCCACGCGCCGCGTCACGGGCCCGTTCCCAGCGGTTGTCGAACCCCATGCTGTAGGAACGGTCCACGAGGATCACGACCTCGCGGGACCCGCCAGTGGCCGCCACGAGCGCGGCCGACTCGAAGAACGGGCGCGCGAAGGCCGCCACCAGCAGCGCCAGCGCCGCGCACCGAAGCAACAACAGGAGCCAGTGCCGGATCCGTTGCCGCCGCAGCGAGTGGAACGGGATCTTCTTCACAAACATCAGCGACGGGAACTCGACCACATCGGTGCGCTGTCGCTGAATCATGTGCAGCAACACCGGCACGCCGATCGCGGCGAGCGCCGCGAAGAACAGAGGGGCGAGAAACGACATCTATCGCACCTTGGTCAGCTTGTGCCGCATCATCAAGTACTTGAGCAGCGCGTGGTCGAGAGGCGTCTTCGTGTTCATGAAGGCGTAATCGATCCGGTTCTGACTCGCGAGTTGACTAACCGCGTGAATGTGCTCCTGCACCAACTCGCGATACTGGTCCCGGAGCTTGTCCGGCACCACCGGAATCTTGCGCCCCGTTTCGAGGTCCTGGAAACTCGTCGAGTCGTCGTACGGGAAGTCGACCTCGGCCGGATCCAGGATGTGAAACATGATCACGTCGTTGCCGGCGAACCGGAGCGGCTTGATCGCATCGAAAATCTTCTCCGGCTCCTCGTAGAAGTCCGAGATGATGACGAGGATGCTCCGACGTTTGAAGAACTCGGTCGCCTTGTAGAGCGGGGGGCCCAGCGCGCCCGGCCGACCGGCCTCGATCTTGTCGAGTGTGTGGAGCGTGACGTCGAAATGCTTGGCCGAGGGCGGGACCCGTTCGACAATGTCGTCGTCGAAAGTCACGATCCCCACGCGGTCACGCTGCTTGGTGCTCAGATAGCTGAGGCAGGCCGCCAGATAGCGACCGTAGTCGAGCTTGGTGATCCCGCGACTGCCGAAGCTCATCGACTTGGAGACGTCGAAGAGGACCGAAAAGTTGGTGTTGGTGTCGGCCTCGAACTGTTTGACGTAAAACCGGTCAGTGCGGGCGAACAGCCGCCAGTCGATGCGACGGATGTCGTCGCCGGGCATATAGCCGCGGTGCTCGGCGAAGTCGATCGACACGCCCAGATACGGGGCCTTGTGCAGCCCGTTGATGAACCCCTCCACGACGAACCTCGCCGCCAGCTCGATGCTGCCGAGCCGGGCCAGCACATTCGGATCGATGAACCGTGCGCCGGGGGACGTGGTTGCCTGGGTCGCCATTCCGGACCGCTACATCTGTGAC
>CAJWMX010000329.1 GCA_913043805.1 uncultured Acidobacteriota bacterium
AAGGACCAGGCTCGGGTGGTAGCCGGGCTGAGCGATGCGCTCGAGGACGGCGGATTCGGCGTGTGTCTGCTCCACGGGGTCACCGGCAGCGGGAAGACGGAGGTCTATCTCCAACTGGCCGGCGCGGCCGCGGCGACCGGCCGGCAGACACTCATCCTGGTCCCGGAGATCGGCCTCACGCCGGTGGTCGCGAGTCGGTTCCGAGCCAGGTTCGGCGACCGCGTCGCGGTGCAACACAGCGGACTCTCGGACGGGGCGCGGCATGACCAGTGGCACCGGATCCGCCGCGGCGAGGTAGACGTCGTGGTCGGCACCCGCTCCGCCGTGTTCGCGCCAGTCCAGCGCCTGGGGTTGATCGTCGTCGACGAGGAGCACGACGGGTCGTACAAGCAGGAGGAGAGTCCTCGATATCACGGTCGGGACGTCGCGGTAATGCGGGCGAAGCGGGCCGGCGCGCTGGCGGTACTCGGCTCGGCAACCCCGTCGCTCGAAAGCTACCGCCACGCGCTAAGTGGGCGCTACCGACTGCAGGCGTTGCCACAGCGGGTCGAGGCGCGTCCACTACCCACGGTGCGCGTGGTCGACATGCGTGACGAGTTCGCGGACCGGGGTCCGGACGTGGTCCTGTCCTCGGCGCTCGAGCGGGCGCTGGCCGAGCGGCTGGAGCGCCGCGAGCAGGCCCTCGTCCTTCTGAACCGGCGCGGGTTTGCCACCACGGTGTTCTGTCGGCAGTGCGGCCGGTCGCTCGAGTGTCCCAATTGCAGCGTGTCGCTGACGTTCCACCGGCACGAGAACCGAGCCCGCTGTCACTACTGCGGGTACTCGCGTGCCCGTCCAGGAACCTGCCCGGACTGCGGCGGCGGGTTCCTCGAACAGAGTGGGTTCGGCACGGAGCGGGTCGAGGCGGAGATTCGGGCGCTGAGCCCGGACGCCCGGGTGGGCCGCCTGGATCGCGACACGGTCCGGCGGAAGGGGGGCGCCGCCCGACTGTTGGGGCGGTTCGGCAGCGGAGCGCTGGATGTACTGGTCGGTACCCAGATGGTGGCCAAGGGGCACGACTTTCCCAGGGTGACCCTGGTCGGGGTCATCTCGGCGGACGTCGGGCTCGGACTGGCTGACTTTCGCACGGCGGAACGGACGTTTCAGTTGTTGACGCAGGTGGCGGGACGGGCCGGCCGGGGCGAGACGCCGGGCGAGGCGGTCATCCAGACCGTGCATCCCGATCACTACGGCATCCGCTACGCCTGCAACCAGGCCTACGAGCCGTTCTTCGAGGAGGAACGGCGCTACCGGACCGCGATGCGCTACCCGCCGGAGTCGGCGCTCGTAAGTGTGATCATCCGTGCGAAGACGGCGGCGCAGGCCATGGGAGATGCCGGGACATTGGCGAGCCGGTTGCGCCAGCGGCCGAGTCACTATCAGGTCCTGGGTCCGGCCCCGGCGCCGCTGAGCCGGCTTCGCGGCCAGCACCGTGTCCAGACACTGGTGAAGGGCCCGCATCGCCGGGAGATGCGGGAGGCGATCCAGGCGGTATTCGCGGATCTACCGGAGATCGGCCGCCGGGCGGTGGTGGATGTCGACCCGCTGTCGATACTGTGAAGGCTAGGGCGTCGCGGCGACCTCGACGATCTCGATCGGCGCCGGCGTGAAACAGACTACGAACATGAAGAGCGCGAACAGGGCGACCCGGAGACGGGTCCGATCGAGCGGAACATGGTGGTCGAGCGTGCGGGGATGCCGCGGACCAAAGGTCACGAGCATGAGCACCATGAGCGCGGCCCAGAGAATCCAGCTCGTCGAGTAGAACGCCAACGCGACGACGATCAGTGCGGTGGAGAGAGTCAGGAGGGTCGACCGGGACCCGAGCGCCGCGTAGGAGATGTGCCCACCGTCGAGCTGACTGATCGGAAACAGATTGAGCGCCGTGGCGATCAGTCCGAACCAGGCCGCGAACACCATCGGATGCTCATAGAGCTGGTAGCCGTCGACCAGCTCACCGCCCCAGGTGAGCCAGATTGCGAACTGGTAGAGGAGCGGATGTCCGAGGTCGAGCTGGATGAACTCCGCCGGGATCGGAACCGTGCGGACCGGCAACACCAGTGAGAGTGACAGCCCGATGAAGAGCGCCGGCACCGCGACGACGAACCCGGCGATCGGCCCGGCCACGCCGATGTCGAAGAGCATCCGCTTGGTCGGGATCGGTTCCCGGATGCGGATGAAGGCGCCGAGCGTGCCGGTCAGAAACGGCGCAGGCAAGAAGTACGGAATGGACGCATCGACGCGATAGTATCGGCACGCATAGTAGTGACCAAACTCATGCGCGCCGAGGATGGCCAGAATCGTTACGCTGTACCAGAGTCCGTGCCACAAGGTTGTCTGGGTTTCGCCAGGCTCGAAGGCCAGCGCGAAGCCCTCATAGTGTAGCGCGCCGAAGAAGGTCGTGCTGCCGATGGTCAGGAGGAAGAGGAGCAGGTTGAGCCAGGGACGCCCACGTCGTCGAGGCGGCAGTGGCGCCGGGCTGAACTCGGAGAGCGTGAGCGGTTGACCAGGCGACGGCCACGGACCGCCGCGGGTCTCGTGATGCCAGGGGGGGATCGGCGCCGGCGAGCGGGAGTAGTCCAAGACGGGGTTCGGGCTAGCCGCCGAGGTTCTGGAGGTCCTTGCCCGGCTTGAAGCGGATGGTGCGGCCCGGCGGAATCCGAACTTCCTTGCCGGTCCGGGGATTCCGACCGATACCACGCTTGCGCGGCTTGACCTGGAATACACCGAAGCCCCGGAGCTCGATCCGCTCGCCACGCTGCATGGACATGCGCATGGCGTCGAAGACGGCGTCCACCGCAATCTCCGCCTTCACCTTGGTGATATCAGCGAGCTTGGAGACTTCGTTGACGATGTCGACCTTGATCATGCGATTTGGCTCCGGGCGTCTGTAAACATCATAGGTACTGACATTTACGGCTGTCAACCCGCCAACGAATCAGAACCCGACACCGCAGCGTATGCCTCGCGTCTCAGCTTCGGCCACCGGACGGGTCGCCCTCGTGGGACGACCCAACGTGGGGAAGTCCACCCTATTCAACCGGCTGACCGGGAGCCGGCGAGCCATCGTGACGGCGGTCGCGGGAACGACACGCGACGTAATGGAGGGCGAGGTGGAGTGGCAGGGACGCCGCTTCACGCTGGTGGACACCGGCGGCGTGGTCGGCGCCAGCGAAGACCCGATGCAGGAGGCAGTGGCCGCGCGCGGCCGGCGTGCGGCCGGCGACGTCGACCTGGTGATCTTCCTGGTGGCTGGGCCGGACGGACCGGTGCCGGCCGACGAAGAGATCGTGACCGAGCTCCGAGCACGCGGCGTGCCGGTCCTGCTCGTGGTGAACAAGATGGACGATCGGCGGTCCGCGGATCGGCTGGCGGAGTTCTACCGATTCGGCCTGGAGCCGATGGTCGAGATTGCGGCCGAGCATGGGCAGGGGGTCGGCGATCTGCTGGACGTGGTGGTCGACAGGCTGCCGGCGGCATCACCGGGGTCCGCGGCGGAGCCGGAGCCGGACGCGCCTCGGATCGCGGTCGTCGGGCGCCCCAATGTCGGAAAATCCTCGCTGGTGAACCGCTTGCTGGGTGCGGACCGCGTCATGGTGAGCAACGTTCCAGGGACCACGCGGGATGCCATCGAGGACACGCTCCGCTGGCATCGTCAGCAGTTCCGCCTGGTGGATACCGCTGGTATCCGTCGGCCAGGCCGGGTCGCCCGAGGGGGACAGGTCGAGTCGGTCAGCGTCGTGCGAGCCCGGCACGCCATGGAAGAGGCGGATGTGGCGGTACTCGTCGTCGATGCGGCGGCGGGGCCTGGAAAGCGGGACGCCGCCATCGCCGGCGAGGCGGAGAAGGCTGGCTGCGGCGTGGTGCTCGCCGCCAACAAATGGGACCTCGTCAAGGGTGAAGGGGTCGACTTTGTCAAGGAGTTCGACCGAAAACTTCGGGACGTGCTGAAGTTCGTCGACTACGCGCCGATCGTCCATCTCTCCGCACTCACCGGCGAGCGAACGGACAAGGTGCTCAAGCTGATCGACGAGGTGGGGCAGGCCAGGCGACTCGGGGTAACGACAGCCGAGCTGAACAAGGTGATCGAGCGGGCAACCGCCAGACAGGCGCCGTCGGGCGCTCGGAAGGGCACGATCCGGGTGCGCTACGCGGTGCAGAGCGGGGTCGCTCCGCCGACCTTCACGCTGTTCACGAGCAGGGGCGAGCGTCTGCACTTCTCCTACGAGCGGTATCTACGGAACCAGCTGCGTGAGGC
>CAJWMX010000330.1 GCA_913043805.1 uncultured Acidobacteriota bacterium
TGCATGCTGACGCCGCGGCCACGACCGCGCTCGACCACCCAGATGTGGCGCTCCGGGTCATACGGACTGATGTAGACCTGATGGGGACGGTTCAAGGTGTCGTCCCACTGGGACCAGTTCTCCAGCAGGTTGCCATCGCCATCGACCACCACTAGATAATTCGAGCCGTCCGGCCGTTCTTCCCCGTCGACACTGCGGTCGCCCCAGACGGCCACGATGATCCGATCTGGGGTATCGACGGCCACGCCGGACACCTCGCCCCATGTCCACGTATCGTCGTGGTCGGGCGCCGGCTTCCACCAGTCGGGCACAGGGTCGTAGCCGCCGTAGCGTCCGTCGCCACCCTTGACGATGGGCGTCGGAGGCGACGCCTCGGCCGCCGGCTCCTCTGCCGGTGTCGCGGCGCACCCGCCAATCCCTACGAGCAGCGCCAGAGCTGCGAATCTCATCGCGCGGTGTACTCCCGGCTGTGACCGTTGCGGCTGTTGAACATCGAGAATCCACCGTCAGCGGCAAACGAGGCTCGTAACCAGTGTCCCTCGCACTGGTCCGATTCTTCAAAGTTGGCGATGCGCTCGTCGGCCACGTTGCCCTCGGGTCCGGGGGCGAACAGCGAGCGGTGCCCCTGCCAAACGTCCTCCAGATCCGGACTCGCCGCGATCCGCCAGCAGTGGCGGGTCATCCCCTCGTCGAAGCCCGGTGAGGTGCCTCCGAGGCCCTTGCGCGGCCCATTCTTGACCACCACCACCTGCGGCTTGATGGCGTACAGGTGCGTAGGCGCCCCGGCGGCGTCGAACGCTGCATGGCGGCTAGTCTGATACAGGGTGACCTCGCCCACAAGGTTCACCGGGCAGGCGAGCTCGATCTCCTTGGCCCAGTTGAAGTCGCCGAGGTCGAAAAACGTGAACCGGCCATAGCTGAACAGCACGCCCACGCTCCGCTGGTTCTCCGGGCTGGCCTGGTCCTTTCGCTCGGCCGTCGCGCGGCGGGGATTCGGCGAGCCACCGTTGATCGGGGCGTCGATGAGCTCGCCGTTCGAAGCCACCACGTCGACCATCACGTCTCCGAACGGGATCCGGTCGCCGGCCGCCACCTCGGTTAGCTTGTCGCCACACACGCGAAGATAGGCGTCCACCCACCGCTGGTTCTCCGGCTCGGTCGTCAGGTTGTGGTCTTAGCAGTGCCCGATGGGCACCATCTCGGCCAGCGCCTCGAGCCCGCCGACGTGATCGGTGTGGTAGTGCTTGATGCTCAGGTGGTCGATGCGCGAGAGACAGGCCTCATCGAGGGCCGCCTTGATCCGCCTGGCATCCCGGTCGTCGGGTCCTGGAAAGCCGGTGTCGATCAGCATCGACTCGCCGTCAGGCGTGACGGCCAGGGTCGCCGCGCCGCCCTCGACGTCGACCAAGTAGATGTCGAAGGTGCCCAGCTGGGAACTTGCGGTGCCAGGCAGCAACGCGAGAACGAACGCAATGGGCAAGATTCTGTAGGGCAGGGCTTCAGCCCTGCCAACGCGGGGCTGAAGCCCTGCCCTACAGAACCATCGCATCGCTCCTCCTCAATCCGGCAGCGAAAACACGAACAGGTTGTTGCCGCTACTCGGTCGCAACTCTGGCGTCAGGCCGCCGAAGTGCGAGGAGGTGCCGCCGGCGCCCGTCGCCACCGCGACGTATTGCTTCCCGTCGACGCCGAAGCTGATCGGGAAGCCGCTGACCGGCGAACCGAGGTTGATCTCCCAGAGCACCTCGCCCGTCTCCTGGCTGAACGCGCGGAACCGTCCGTTGGTGTCGCCGCCGAACAGCAGGCCGCCACCAGTAGCCACCAGTGACATCGTCGCCGCCCGCTGCTCGTAGAGCCACTCGGTCGCCCCGGTCTCGGCCGAGATCGCCCGTACCGTGCCCACGTTGTCGGTGCCCGGCGCGACCTGATGCCGGTAGGCGATGGCGTAGATCGCCGCCCGGCTCTCGTTCGGCTCGTTCGGCCGGTCTTCGAACTCGGTGGCCGCCATCATTCGGGCGCAGGTCTGACGCAGCGGCATGTACATCGTGTTGGTCAGCGGGCTGTAGGCTCCCGCCTCCCAGTCCTTGCCGCCGTTCCACGTGGGACAGGCAAACACCTGCTGCCCTGCCTGTGTGAACACCACCTCGGCGTTCTCGGTGACGGCGCCCGTGGCTCCATCGATGCCGTTGATCACGTTCTGCGTAACGGTAGGCGTCGCCCACAGAAACTCGCCGGTTTCACGGTCGAGCGTGTAGACCACGCCGGTCTTGCCAGGGATGCCGGTCAGCACCCGACGTTCCTCGCCAGGCTGGATGCGCGGGTTGATCCAGCTCACCTCTGACGCGTCTGGCGCCACCGCCGTGTCGACCAGTATGCGCTCGAACGGATGGTCGAGGTCCCAGTGATCGTTGAGGTGCTGATAGAACCAGCGGATCTCGCCGGTGTCGACATCGAGCGCTAGCGTGGAGTTGTGGTACAGGTGCGTGTTCTCGACCCCGCCCAGCATGAACTTCGGCGCCGGCGAGGTGACCGACGTGCCCTGGAAGACGAGCCGCAGCTCCGGGTCGTAGCTGGCCGGCATCCAGCTGCCGACGTGGATGCGCTGCTCGTAGGGCACGCCGCCCCACGTCTCATCGCCCGGCTCGCCCGGGAGCGCGACGGTGCTGCGTCGCCAGACCTCCTCGCCGGTGAGCGCGTCGTGCGCGATCACCACGCAGGTTTCAGGCCCACCCATCGGGCGGCAACTGCGGCCCGAGATCATCTTGCCGTCGGCGATGATCGGTCCAGCACTGTGGCCGGCGGGGTTCACCTGATAGTCGAAGATCTGGTTCTCCCAGACGACCTCGCCGGTGGTGGCATCGAGCCCGATGGCGTAGTCGTCGTCGGTGGTGTTGACGATGAGCCGGTCGTAGATCGCCACGTTGCGATTGGTCCGCGCATTGCCCCCGACCATGTCGTAGACGTCGTCCGGCAGATCGCGCCGGTAGGACCAGATCAGGTCGCCAGTCACGGCATTCAACGCGTCGATGGCGTCGTCGGATTGAGGCATGTACATGATGCCCTTGTAGGCCAGCGGCGTCCCTTCCATCCGGCCCGGCATCATCGCGCGCGTCCATACCATCCGGATGGCGCCCACGTTCTCGACGTTGATCTCGTCGAGGGGGCTGTAGCCCCAGCTGTCGGTCGTGCGCCGCCAGGTCAGCCAGTCCTCGTCGGCCGGGTTCTCGAGCATCGCGTCGGTGACCGGGACGAAGTTCTCCATCTGGGCTTCGGCGGGCGTGGCCCACAACCCAAGGGCCAGGCCGCCGACGATCGCTCTCTCCAACATCGTTCGCATTCCGCCTCCATGGCGGGACTGAAGTCCCGCCCTACAGAATCTCGCGAGCGCTCAGGGAACCGGCGCGCGGTCGACCAGTTACGTCTTCCAGTTCAACACGACCGTGATCTCGCGATTCGCGCGTCCAGTGCCTGGCCCTTGAAGCGCGATGAACCGAGTCCCGTCCGGCGAGACGTCCAGATACCGACGCCCACCAGCCTCTCCGACGAACTCCCAAGGGACCAGCAGCTCAAGTGAGCCGGGTCGGATCACCGGCGGGTCCCTGTCGTTCAACTCCACCAATACACGTCCGAAGCTCTCGGGCAGACCGCCGGTCGACGCCATCTGATAGGTGATCTCGTCTCCATCCGGAGGCCACTGCGGTCGATGTCCTCCGCCCGGCGACACCTGCACGCGCCCGTCGAGCTCGGGATAGCGCACCACGTAGACCTCGTTTCGGCCTGTGTAGTTCGCCGTGTAGGCCAGCCGCCGCCCGTCGGGAGAGAGCGACGGCGACCACTCTTCGGCGCTCGTCTGCAGCACCGGCTGGCACTCACCTGGCGGGTCGAGTGTGACGATGCCGATGTCGCGCAGAGTGTTGGCGAAGTGTCCTTGCACGACGAGTGTGTTCCCATCGGGCGACTAGGAGTACGGCTGGGCATAAAAGGCAACCCAGGTAGCTGCACGACCGGCACGGCGTCAGCACTCGCATCTACCGGCTGGATGAAGACACCGGCTTCCGATGCAAACGTGATCCTTTGGCCATCAGGATGCCAGAGCGGGCTGCCTTCGTTCGCCGGACTGCTCGTGACGGAGGTGAGGGTGCCTCGCTCCACGTCACCTACCCACACGTCCGAACCTTCGCCTTCAGCGATCTCGACGGCGACCCTGGTGCCATCGGCTGCGATGCTCACCCCGAGATACGCGGCGGACGACACCTCGGTTGGCGCTACCTGGCCCTCGCGGTCCACCC
>CAJWMX010000331.1 GCA_913043805.1 uncultured Acidobacteriota bacterium
AGGGTTCGGCTGTTCGCCGATTAAAGTGGTACGTGAGCTGGGTTTAGAACGTCGCGAGACAGTTCGGTCCCTATCTGCCATGGGCGCAGGAGATTTGAGGGGGGCTGTCCTTAGTACGAGAGGACCGGGATGGACGAACCTCTAGTGTACCAGTTGTCGCGCCAGCGGCAGCGCTGGGTAGCTACGTTCGGAAGGGAGAAACGCTGAAAGCATCTAAGCGTGAAACCCTCCCCAAGATGAGATCTCCCGAGCTTCGGCTCCTGAAGGCTCCTGGAAGACTACCAGGTATATAGGCCAGGTGTGTAAGGCCCGCGAGGGCTTGAGCTAACTGGTACTAATCAGCCGTGAGGCTTGACCATTAACCTTCATTTACACCGCACGTGTGTGAAGAAGAAACTACCGTTTGTAGGGTATTCAGTTGTGCGCTGGACGCCCGGCACATGTCCGGGGTCTGGCGGTCTTTTTTCGGTCTTTGACATAGCCGATGGGCCAAGCCCATCGCACCATTTCCCGGTGGCGATAGGAGAGGGGTCACACCCGTTCCCATGCCGAACACGGAAGTTAAGCCCTCTACCGCCGATGGTACTGCACGGGTAACTGTGTGGGAGAGTAGGTCACTGCCGGGATTTATACGGGCTCGACGCTGCGGCGTCGGGCCCATTTTCGTGTACGGGTGACTGCGTTTCATCTGCTCACCGGGGAGTATCCGCCGCAGGCGGGCGGAGTCAGCGACTACTGCGCCCAGGTGGCGGAGGGGTTGGCTGCTGCCGGCCATCGGGTGCATGTCTGGTGTCCCGGCGCCGAAGGAGACCCTGCCGAATCTGGGGTCGAGATACACCGACGTCCGGGGCTCTTCTCACCACGCGGTCTTCGGCAGCTGGGGGCCGCACTCGACGCCGCCGAGACGCCGCGCCGGCTGCTGTTGCAGTACGCCCCGAACGCTCTCGGCATGCGCGGGCTCAACCTACCCGCCTGCCTCTGGCTGCTCGCGCGTGCTCGGCGCGATGACGTTCGCGTGATGTTCCACGAGCCGTATCTATATTTTGGGTGGCGGCGCCCACAGCGGAACATCCTGGCCGCGGTGCAGCGCCTGATGGCGGTCTGTCTCCTCGGAGCGAGCCGGCGCGTCTACGTGTCCAGCGCCACCTGGGAGCGTTATCTCAGCCCGTTCATGTGGCTGGGACCGAGACAGCTAATGTGGCTTCCCGTGCCGTCCACCGTGCCGGCGGTCGCTGATGACGCGGCGGTGGCCGAGCGACGGAAGCGTCTGACGGCCGGGGCGAGGGAGCTGGTCGGCCACTTTGGCACCTACGGCGACCATATCCGTCCGCTGGTCGAGCGCTGTTTCGCCACCGTCGGCGCGACCCGGCCCGAGACCCGGTTCGTCTGCCTCGGGCGGAACAGTCGTGCCTTCGTCGACCGCCTGGTGGCCAGACATCCTGACCTGTCCGAGCGGGTCGTGGCAGCTGACGGGCTCAGCGCTGACGACGTGTCGACCCACCTGCAGGCGTGCGACGTCGTCGTGCAGCCCTTCGCCGAGGGTGTGACCACCCGGCGGACGTCGCTAATGGCGTCCTTGATCAATGGTCGCCCGACCGTCACGACCGACGGACCGCTGACCGAGGGGCTCTGGAGAGAGGAACCCGGCGTTGCGCTCGTGCCGATCGACAGTGGCGCCGCGCTCGCCGAGCGGGTGGCGAGTCTGCTCGACGATGCCGAGACCAGGGACGCCCTGGGTCATGCGGGTCAAGCGCTGTACTCCCGCCGCTTCGCGCTGGAGCACGTCGTGCGTCATCTGATCGACCAGCCAGAGAACCCGCTGCCCGTCACATGACCGCCGACACCGCCGTGTTCTCTCCCGTCGAGCGCTGCTGGGTTTGCCGGCACAAAGGCTTCGGCCGCTTCCACGAGCTGGCGTTCGACCTGAGCGCCTTCGAGCGGCAGGACCCGGAGCTCGCCGCCTATACCGGCGCTCGGCTCTGGCTACAGCGTTGCCGACGCTGTGGCTTTGCCCAGCCCGAGGCGCTGCCGGCACTCGATCGGTACTTTGAACGGATGTATGACCAGCAATGGTCTGAAGACTGGATCGCGAGCGAGTTCGACTCACGGTCGAAGGATCCCATCTTTCTCGGTATCCTCCGGGATCTGAGGCGCCGAGTGTCTCCCGGCCGTCTGCTGGACGTGGGAGCGCACGTCGGCAAGTTCGTGGCGCTTGCCGCCTCGCAACCATAGGAGAGGTCGAGACGCATCATGAACGAGCAGGGCGGTAAGCGCATCATCGTGACCGGAGGCAGTGGGTTCCTGGGACGTCGACTGGTCGCCACTCTCGAGGCCAGGGGCCACGACCAGATCTGCGTGCCCCGGCGCCGGGACTACGACCTGGTCCGAGCCGAGGACATCGGTCGGCTCTTCGACGATCATCCCGCTGACCTGGTGATCCACCTGGCGGCGGTGGTCGGCGGCATCGGCGCGAACCGGGAGCGCCCGGGTGAGTTCTTCTATCAGAACCTCATGATGGGCGTGCAGCTCATCGAGGAAGCTCGTCAACGCGGCATCGGAAAGTTTCTGTCGGTGGGCACGATCTGCGCCTACCCGAAGCACACCCCGGTGCCGTTCAGCGAGGATGCGCTCTGGGACGGCTATCCCGAGGAAACGAACGCGCCCTACGGTCTGGCCAAGAAGATGCTGCTCGTGCAGAGTCAGGCTTATCGTGACCAGTATGGCTTCAACGCCATCTACGTGTTGCCCACCAACCTGTATGGCCCGGGCGACAACTTCGACCTCGAGACCTCACACGTGATTCCGGCGCTGATCCGGAAGTGTGTCGAGGCGAAAGAGGCTGGGCGGTCGGAGGTCGTGGTCTGGGGCAGCGGCGCGGCGACCCGCGAGTTTCTCTACGTCGACGATGCGGCCGAGGCGATTGCGCTGGCAGCCGAACGGTATGACGGTGCGGCCCCGGTCAATCTTGGTGCGGGCCACGAGGTCAGCATCAGAGACCTGGCCAATCTGATTCGCGAGCAGGTCGGGTTCGAGGGCGAGATCGTCTGGGATCGGACGCGTCCAGACGGCCAGCCTCGACGGATGACTGACAGCTCGCGCGCTCGCGATGCGTTCGGGTTCGAGGCCGCCACTCCGCTCGACCGAGGGCTACGTCGGACGATTGACTGGTTCCTTGCGAACCGGCCGACCGATGGCTAGCGAGGACGGCGTGTTCAGCGTGCCGGTTGTGCCCTGCCCGTGGCACAAGCGGGCGCTCGACCTGGCGCTCTCCGGGGTCGGCCTGATTCTCTCGGCGCCGCTGTGGGTCCTCTTCGCCGCCGCCATCAAGCTGCAGGACGGGGGACCGGTCGCCTGCCGCTGGTGAGCGACGCCGAGGGCCGCTCCTAGTCGGACACTGCCAGTTCGCCAGGCACGATCGGCCTCGTCCGGGGCAGCTTTCCTCGATAGGACAGATAGCCGACGAAGGCCAGGATCCCGACGAAGACGACAAGCTTGACGATGTCGCCGGGGCGGCCTTCGGGTACCACGGACCACATGAACCAGAGCACCGGCTGGGCGATGCACATCGCCCAGACTGATCCGTAGAAATACCGTCGTTCGTGCCCTTCCCCTTTGGTCGAGGCCTTCACGCGGGGCAGCTGTCCGATGGCGCCAAGAATCCAGATGGCGATGGCCATCGGAAAATACGCGGTCTCGTACATCTGCTGCAGGTTCCAGTCGCCGGTGACGATCGCCACGACGAGTCCGGCGGTGTTGAGCACGCCGAAGGTGATCACCGCGCTCCAGGCGAAGGTGTAGCAGACCCTTCGGTAGAGCGGGTTCGGACGATCTTCGGTGAAACGGATGATGTAGGGGCGCGGTTCACAGCCGGGGAGCCGGCCGCGCGCGCCGGCGATACCGGTGCCCAGCAGCACCACGCCCATCCAGACCGCCATGCGCTGGTCGAAGCCGCTTTCGAACAGGTCGAAGGTCAGCGGGCCCGGCATGATGAAGAAGACGAAGATCCAGATCGGCCAATGATTGAGCCGGTAGTAGAGCTTGTTTCGATACCGGATCTTGCGATCGCTGGCCAGCTCGACCGGGATACCGTCCGGCGTGAGGGGGGCGGGGGACTCGGCTGTCACGGCGCTCCTTATACCGTACCGGGGCGAAGCAGCACTTTCAGACTGGTGCGGGCGGCGTCTAAGGCGGCGGCGTGTTCGTCGAGCGGGAAGCTCTGATCGATCAGCGGCTGGGTCAGCACGAGACCATCGGCAATCCGCTCCAGGGCGGCGTC
>CAJWMX010000332.1 GCA_913043805.1 uncultured Acidobacteriota bacterium
CGGCATCAGCGGCGTGATGATGTTGGTCGACGAGTCGCCAACGCGGTAGGCGGCCTGCGTCAGGTCCGGCGAGATGCCCAGCTGCATCAGCATCGGCACCACCACCGGCGCGATCAGCCCCCACTTGGCCGACGCGGAGCCAACCAACAGATTCACGAAGCCCACCAGGCCGATGATCCAGACGATCGTCACCGACCCGGGAAGGGCCAGCTCCCTGAGTGCGTCGGCGCCCTTGATGGCCAGCATGATGCCGATGTTCGACTGCCCGAACATCCAGATGAACAGCGAGCAGAAGAAGGCCAGGACCAGGTAGTAGCCCATGGTCTCCATCGACTTCGACATGCCCTTGACGATGTCGCGGTGCGAGCTGACCGAGCCGGAGACGTAGCCGTGGACGACGCCAGGAATCAGGAAGAACAGGAAGATCAAGGGCACGATGGACTGCATCAGCGGCGCCTGGAACGAAGTGATCTGCTCCTCGAACCGCAGCTCTGAATCGGTCGGCGCCGCCCACAGGATCAGGCCCACCGCACCGACCAGCGCGGCGACGATCCCCGCGATCATCCCCCGCTGCTCCCCTTCGGTCACCTCCTCCATCTTGGGCATCTGCTCGGGGTCGCCGTCGATGGCGTGACCGCTCACCCGCGGCTCGATGATCCGGTCGGTGATGAACCACCCGACGATGGTGATCAAGATCGTCGACACCGCCGTGAAGACGTTGTTGTTGACGATGCTGACCTGGGCCTCGGGGTCGAGTAGCTGGGCGGCCGACAGGGTGAACCCTTGCAGCAGCGGGTCGAGTCCGCTGGGAAGCCAGAAATTGGCCGAGAAGCCACCGGACACGCCGGCAAACGCCGCGGCGATTCCCGCCAGAGGGTGCCTTCCCGCCGCGTAGAAGATCACGCCGCCCAGCGGGATGACCAGCACGTAGCCGGCGTCGACCGCGTAGTGGCTGGCGACACCCACCAGGATCAGCACCGGGGTGAGGAAACGCGTCGGCGTAAAGCGCAGCACGGTCTTGATCAGCGCGCCGATGAACCCCGTGCTCTCGGCAACGCCGATACCCAGCAGCGCGACCAGCACCACCCCGAGCGGAGGAAAGGTCACGAAGGTGTTGACCATCGTGGAGAGGAGCGTCGCCAGACCAGTCAGACTGAACTGATTGACGACCTGGATCGGCTCGCCCGTCGCCGGGTGCTGGGCCCCGAAGTCGATGTTCGAGAGCGGCCAGGACAGAACCCAGACCGCCGACATCAACACCAGGAACAGCACCGCAGGGTCCGGCAGCTTGTTGCCAACGACTTCGATCGTGTTCAGGAATCTGTCTAGGAACCCGGCGCGCTTGGTGTCGTTCGCCATCGAACCCTCCTCGGGCTGGTCGGGGAAGGATCGTATCAGTTCGGCACAAACCGGCGTGCTCCTGGCGTGCCCTCGGGCAGCGCCGGCAGACACTGAACGCATCGCCACCGACCGCTATAATCGCGGCCATGCCTCGACTAGTCATGTCCATCGCGTTGGCGGCCCTGTTCGGCGTCAGCGCGCCTGGCGCCCAGAGTTGTGAGCCGGACGGCGCCGTGCGGTTCGTGTGCGGCACGACCAACCCGGAAGACCTGTATCAGGTGCCGGGGACCGACTGGGTGATCGCGTCCGGCCGTTACTCCGATTCAGAGGGCCCGGTCTACGCCATCAACATCCAGGACCACAGCGCCCGCGAGATCTTTCCGGCCGGGGCCCCGGCGCCTGGGCACGACACGAGCACCTACGGTGCGTGCCCGGGTCCAAACGAGGTCTTCCAGCCGCACGGACTCACCCTGAGGGAAGGCGCCGAGGCCGTCCACACGCTGTACGTGGTTGGCCATGGCGCGCGCGAAGCCATCGAGGTCTTCGAGCTGGATGCCGGAGGCGCCCAGCCCACCATGACCTGGATCGGATGCATCCCGGCCCCGGAGGGTACCCGGCGCATCAACTCCATCACGGCGCTGCCTGGGGGCGCGCTCGGCGCAACCAACTTCGACACCGCCGGCGGCGAACTCTGGGAGTGGCATCCGACGACGGGCTGGGTCGAGGTTCCGGGCAGCCAGATGCGTGGCCCGAACGGGCTGGTGTCGTCTGACGACGGCGCCTGGTTCTACGTCGGAGGCTGGAGCGACCGGGCCCTGGTCCGGGTCTCTCGAGGACGGGACGATGTGGAGGTCGATCCGATTCCGGTCGGCTTCAACGTGGACAACGTGCGATGGGGACCGGAGGGCAAGGTCATCGTGGCCGGTCACGTCACCCGCTGCCCGGACTCCGACGCCTGCGATCTCTCAGCGGCCCGCGTCGCCGAGGTCGATGCAACCACCCGCGCCGTGAGGCAACTGGTGGATTACGAGGGAAACGAGTTCTTCAGGCTGGGCACGGTGGCCATCGACGTCGACGGCGAGATCTGGATTTGCGGAATCAGGGGCAGCTTCGGTATCGCTCGGTTCCCGCGCTAGAACCGGCCGCGTCGACCCGAACTTCCGGCCGATCCACTCCTATGTCACCCGGGCTACACTGTCCGCCAGTGGCCTAAGAGACGATAGCGTCCTTGGAGTCTTCCCGAACACACCGTGACCGGCAGACTGGCGCCTGTCAGCTTCCCGGTCACAGCAAAGGGGACCAACACGACACGCCCCCTCAAGGATGCATGGGGTGGGCACAAAAATGGGCACAGCGAGCCCAATCCCCAACAGACCGATCCTCTAACTTCTTGAAAAAATTGGCTCCTCAGGCTGGACTTGAACCAGCAACCCTCCGGTTAACAGCCGGATGCTCTGCCAATTGAGCTACTGAGGAACACTTGGCAGTTGCGCGGCCCAACGTCACCAGACGGCGACCAGAGTGTCAGGCCAGCCACCAATTCTAGTGGACCGGTCCGACCGGGGTCAACGCCCGCCCGCGACGCGGGCGGGTGCTACTCGTCGTCGTCGGCCGGGCGGCGATTTCGGCGGCGTATCGGGCTCAATCCGCGAAGCTGCACCAGCGCCGCCAGCAACCCGAGGCCGAACCACCCGATCGCGAAGCCAACCTGCCCGTTGGCCGGCGCCATCGGATAGAGCCGCCAGAGATCGCCGCCCGCCGCCGCCACCGACTCGGTGTGGCCGCCAAGGGCGAGCGCGCCCACCAACGCCGTCCAGGCGCCTCCGAACGAGGTCCCGACGATGATGACGTAGCGCTGGAGGGAGACGGCCGCGACCGCGCCAACGAGACAGGCCACGATCACCACCCAGGTTTCGGCGCTGCCCCCGTCCGGCGTCCAGAAGAGGCTGACCGCGACCGCACCGAGGCCTGCGCCCAGGATGGCGACTCCCGCCAGATAGGCCACCAACAGAAACAGCGCGCCGACCAGTCCGCCGGCCACGACAGCGGCCGCCGTCATCGAGGGTTCGGGCATGCTGACGAAGAGTGACGTGAGGTAGGCGCCACCGACAAAACCGTAGAGGCCGAGCAGCCACCTGAAGAGACGGTAGCCCATGAAGCAGGCGAGCAACCCGGCCGCAAGTAGAATGATCGCCGCTGGCACCTCGGGCGGCGGGAATGACATCCGGGCATTATGCCGGGGCCGCTCGGAACGTCGCAACTTCGCAGCGGATGACCGCCACCCCTTCCCCTCCCGTCCACTCGCGTCGTATCACCCCAATCGGGGTGATCGCCGGCGTCATCGGATTGGCGCTGTTCGTCTATACGTTTCAACGCGCAGGTCTGGGCGAGATCGCCACCCTGATCGGACGACTTGGGTGGGTGTTCATCGGGGTGGTCGCCCTCGGCGGCCTTCGGTTCTTCATGCGAGGCATGGCGTGGCGACGCTGTCTCGAGGGCTCCCACCGGTTGGGACCGGGACCGGCGTTTCAGGCGGTCGTGGCGGGTGACACGCTGGGCAACCTGACCTTCCTCAGCATCCTGGTCAGCGAGCCGACGAAGGCGCTGTTCGTCGCCGACCGCGAGCCTATCGGACGAACGCTGCCGGCACTAGCCGTCGAGAACCTGTTCTATACCCTCTCGGCCGCCCTGGTCATTGCCGGCGGCGCGGTGGCACTGCTGCTGCGACTCGGCACCATCGATACCTGGTGGGTGGCGAGCGTGGCCGTCGTGGCGACCATCATCGGGCTGGTCGCCCTGGTGCATCTGGTGATCTGGCGGCGGGTCCGGGTCGCGAGTGGAAGCCTGGATACCCTGGCGCGACGAGGCCTCGGCCTGGCCGCGCGCTGGGCCGCGCGGGTACGCGACGCCGAAGACCGGGTCTACAGGCTCTATC
>CAJWMX010000333.1 GCA_913043805.1 uncultured Acidobacteriota bacterium
CCCATCCCATCATCAGGGCCCGAGATCCAGGGCGACACGCCCCCCTCGCCCTACTGGGGCGACGCCCCCGTCTGGGCGCGGCAGGCCGACCCACGGAGCGTGGCGATTGACGGGCAGGCACGAGTCTGGCTGACCGGCCGCATCCGCGCCCCGGATGCCCAGCCGGCCTTCTGTACCGACGAAGCCAATCCTTACGCCGCCAACTACCCGCTACGACAGGGTAGCCGGCAGGTCTTCATGTATGACCCGGCAAGTGAGTCATTCTCGGAGGTCGACACCTGCTTTTCGGCCGACCACAACATGATCAGCGAGGACGACGACATCTTCTACGGCTTCAACGACGGCATCGGCTGGATCGACATGGAGGTGTGGGACGACACCGAAGATCCGGAGTCATCGCAGGCCTGGTGCCCCGGCGTGCTCGACCTCGACGGCGACGGCGCGTCCACACCGGGGTGGACCGAACCGGACGAGACCCCGATCACCGGCCGGGATCACCGGATCGCCTTCAACTGCTATTCGCCGGCGGTCAACCCGACCGATGGCTCGATCTGGTGCTCAGGGAATCGCTCGATCGACAACCAGCTTGTGCGCATCGACATGGGTGACGACCCGCCGCGTTCCTGCAGGGCAGAGGTCTACCTGCCGCCACCATCAATCACCGATCCGCCCGCCTACGGAAGTGGGGGCCTCCACTTCGACAGTGAGGGAGTCGCCTGGCAAGACTGGCGCGGCAGCGGGCACTTCGCATCGTTCGACCGCAGCCTGTGCACGTCGACCGATCCGGACCCGTCGGGACAATCGTGCCCGGAGGGATGGACCTTCCACCGGATGCCGAAGCCGACCTTTGACAACACGCCGTTCCCGATCAACTCCGACGAGAGCTATCTGACCCAGGTCGACCATCACGACGTCCTCGGACTGGGCCATGACGTCCCACTCTACGGTGTCGTGAACACCGACTCTCTGGAGGTCTTCATCCCGGGCACCGAGCAGTTCGTCACCCTGCGGGTGCCCTACCCCATGGGCTTCTTCTCCCGTTCGTCGAACGGCCGGATCGACGACCCTGACGCCGGGTGGAAGGGGAAGGGACTGTGGTCGAGCTACTCGAACTACGCGGCCTGGCACCTGGAGGGGGGACAGGGCACGCTCCAGAAGAACGTGAAGTTCCAGATCCGGCCTCATCCCCTGGCGAAGTAGACCATGGCCATCTCGCTGACACCGGAGGCCGAGGCCCGGACCCTGGCCTCACTCAAACGTTACGTACGGGAAGAGCTCGACCAGGACATCGGCGACCTGAAGGCCAAGCTGCTGCTCGACTACCTGCTGAAGGAAGTTGGCCCGGTGGTCTACAACCAAGCGATCTCCGATGCGCAGACCTACTTCACGGGGCGGGTGGCAGACCTCGAAGGGTCGTGTCACAAACCGGAGTTCCTGTACTGGGACGACTGACGGCCACAGGAGACCGCCGTCCCCCTACTGCTCCAGCGCGAACACCCAGATCACGCCACCCTGCGGCACCAGGATGTCCCGCTCGAGGTGAGTGTTGACGGCGCGCTGCATGCCAGCGGCGTCGACGCCCCAGCCTGACTGCACCGCGATGTACTGGACGCCGTCGATCTCATAGGACGACGGGACGCCGGTCACTCCGGAGTTGGTCCGCTGCTCCCAGAGCAGGTCGCCGGTGCGAGCGTCGAAGGCGCGGAACTTCCGATCGTGGGTGCCACCGGCGAAGATCAGCCCGCCGCCGGTGGCGAGGATTGGACCCCAGTTCTGCGACTCGGCGAACTCGTGGGTCCAGACCTTCTCGCCGCTCGACAGGTCCCAGGCCTGGATCTCGCCGATGTGGTCGGCGCCGTCGCTGACAAACACCGTCGCCGAGGCGCCCGTGTAGCTGGCGCCCGGCCGGTACTCGACCTCACGCCCGACGATGGTCGAGCAGAGATTCTCGTTCACCGGTACGTAGAGATACCTGGTCTGCGGGCTGTAGGCGGCCGGCGGCCAGTCCTTGCCGCCCCAGAGCGACGGACAGAACGTGGCCGGCTTGTTGGTGCCCGGCTTCCGCTCCGGGTCGTACTCGGGGCGCCCGGTCACCGGGTCGATCGAGGTGAAGACGTTCTGGTCGACATAGGGCTGGGCGTCGACGAAGTTGATCGCGTTCGCCTCCCGCTCGAGCAGCCAGAGATAGCCGTTTCGTGCCGGGTGCACCAGTGATCTGATTGTCCGCCCGGCGCGGGGCACGTCGATGAGCAGCGGCGCCGACACCTCGTCCCAGTCCCACGACCCGTTGTGGTGATACTGGTGATAGCCCTTCAACTCGCCGGTGTCGGCATCGAACGCCACCACCGAATTGGTGTAGAGGTTGTCACCCGGTCGCTGGTCGCCGATCCAGGGCCCGGGATTGCCGGTACCCCAGTAGGTCAGGTTCAGCTCGGGGTCGAACGACCCAGTAATCCAGATCGAGGCGCCCCCTCGCTCCCATGTGTCGCCCGGCCAGCTGTCGTTGCCCAGCTCGCCGGGACCGGGAATGGTGTGCGACCGCCACACCTCGTCGCCAGTGGCGGCGTCATAGGCCGCCACGAACCCGCGGATACCGCGCTCGCCGCCTGAAGCGCCCACCAGCACCTTCCCATTGGCGACGAGCGGCGCCATCGTCATGTAGTAGCCGTGGGTATAGTCAGCCACCGCCGCTTCCCATTCGACATTGCCGGTCCGGGCGTCGAGCGCCACCACATAGGAGTCATGGGTCGTGACGAAGACCCGGTCCCCGTGAAGACCGACTCCTCGGTTGGTCCAGTGCGGGCGTCCCACGTCGTCAGGCAGGATCTTGCGATAACGCCAGAGCACCTCGCCTGCCCGGGCATCGATCGCAATCACCTGATCCTCGGGCGTGGTCACGAACATGACCCCGTCGTTGACGATCGGCGGCGACTGGTGTCCGGAGGTCACGCCGGTCGACATCGTCCACACCGGCTTCAACTCGCCGACGTTCTCTGTCGTGATCTCGTCGAGCGAGCTGTACCCCCAGCTGTCGTAGGTACCCCGATACATCAGCCAGTCGGCGGCATCGGGCGACCGCAGCCGCTCATCAGTGACCGGCGTGTAATCGACCTCCTGAGCGCTGGCTGGCGCCGACACTCCGAGCAACACGATGATGGCGAACATGAGCTTCGTCGTGACCTGTCGTCCTGGCATAGCCCCCTCAATGTCGGGTGAGTGTACCCCGAAGGCCGCCCCACTGGGGCGCGCGGGGTTATAATCGCCCCACTCGAACGACTCGATCTGGAGGAGATGCGATGACAGGCAGGGCTCTCGTCGGCGGCGCGGTACTGGCCGCCACAACCATGATGGCGATTCCGGCAGCGGCCCAGGACCGCACGGCGGACGGACAGCCGAACATCTCCGGCGTCTGGACCAACTTCGATCCGACCCCGTTCGAAGCGCCGAATGACATCGACCTGGAGCGACTTGCCCCGCTGGCGGCGTGGTTTCCAGGTACGAACCAGCCACAACGCCCGCCCGCGAACCCCGATCCCGACGCGCGCTCTCGCGGCCCGCAGGGCCCGTGGGGCGACGGCCCGGGTGGCGCACTTCGCAACCAGCGTCGAACCTCGATGATCGTGGACCCACCGAGCGGCCGAGCCCCGCTCCGCGAGGCGGCCATCCGGGCGCGGAACGACAATCTCATCAACCTGACCGACGGCTGGATACAGCACACGCCCTGGGAGCGTTGCATCACCCGAGGAGTGCCTGGGGGCATGTTCCCGGGCGGCTACGGTGCCGGCTATCAGATTCTCCAGACGCCAGGCTACGTGATCCTGTTCTACGAGATGATCCACGAGGCGCGCGTCATCCCGCTAGACGATCGCCCGGCCCTGTCTGACAAGATCCGTCTCTGGAATGGCGACCCACGTGGACGCTGGGAGGGCGAGACGCTGATCGTCGAAACCCTCAACTACAACGACCAGGGCACCATCGGCACCAACATCGCCAGCCGCGGTCTACGGGGTATCCAGCAGACCGAGGCGTTGAAGATCGTCGAGCGCTTCACCCGGGTCGATGCCGAGACCATCAACTACGAGGTCACGATCGAGGATCCCGGCCCCTTCACCTCCCCATGGACGGTGGCCATGCCACTCAACAAGGACAGCGGCTATCAGATCTTCGAATACGCCTGCCACGAAGGGAACTATGGCCTCGAGAACAGCCTTCGCTCCGGCCGGGCAGAAGACGACGCCGGCGGACAGTAGGGGCCGTCAAAAGGCTTGATTCCGGG
>CAJWMX010000334.1 GCA_913043805.1 uncultured Acidobacteriota bacterium
TGCTCAGCGGCACGACCGTCGTCTATACCTTGCTGGGCGGCATGCGCGCCGTACTCTGGACCGACCTGCTCCAACTCAGCGTCTATGTGGGCGGCTCGCTCATCGCCGGCCTGCTCCTGCTCGATCTGATTCCCGGGGGCGTGTCCGAGATAGGTCGAGTGGCGGGCGACGCCGGTCGCCTGCGTCTGTTCGACCTCTCCTGGTCGCTCGACCGCAGCTACACGCTCTGGTCGGGCATCATCGGCGGCGCCTTCCTGACCCTGGCCACCCACGGCACCGACCAGCTCCTGGTCCAGCGCTACCTTTGCACCCGCTCGGCCAACGCCGCCGCGCGGGCCCTCCTCTGGAGCGGCGTGCTCGTGCTGCTCCAGTTCACCCTGTTCCTCCTAATCGGGGTGATGATGTACGTCTACTACACGGCGCATGCCCCGGAGGCGCTCTCGGCCCTCGCCGCCGGAGGGACCGTCCCGCCAGACCGCGTCTTCCCGCACTTCATCGTCACCGAGCTCCCCGCTGGGGTCCGCGGCATCATGGTGGCCGCGATTCTGGCCGCGGCGATGTCCACGCTGTCGTCGTCGCTGAGCGCATCGGCCTCGACCACACTTGCCGACTTCTACCTCCCTTCACAGCGACACCCCCGCCCGGCCGCCCACACCCTCCGGGTAGCCCGGTGGTCGACCCTGGCGTGGGGCATGGTCCAGCTCACCGTGGCGCTGGCCGCCATCCGTCTCTCAGACCGGATCGTGGACGAGGTGCTGGGCATCTCGTCCTTCACCGGCGGTCTCGTGCTAGGACTGTTCCTGCTCGGGATAGCGGGATATCGTCGGCACACGACGGCGTACGCCGGCGTCCTTGCCGGGCTCATCGTCATGCTGGGCGTCCGCCTGCTAACAGCGGTCTCCTGGCAGTGGTATGTCCTCATCGGCACAACCGCGACCATCCTCGCAGGAAGTGCCGTCGACAGAATCACACCATCCGAGAACACCGATGCCGAGTGACCGCTTCCATGAGATCGCGTCCATCCTCGACGAGGCGATCGACACTCGGGTCTCGCCAGCAGCGACCATTGAGGTCGGCCGGGTCGATGGAACCGCGTGGCGCCATGCCGCCGGCCGCCTCACCTATGCCGACGACTCCCCGCCCGCCACGCTGGACACGGTGTTCGATCTCGCCTCCCTCACCAAGGTCATCGCGACCACCTCGCTGACGATGCGAGCCGTGGAGAGGGGACGTCTCGAACTCTCGGCGCCAGTGTCGAACTACCTCCCCAACTGGCGCGGACCGGAACGCGCGTCGGTGACCATCAGCGACCTGCTCGAGCACGCCAGCGGGCTGACGGCCCATCTCCCCTTCTTCCGAGACCATCAGGGACGCATCGAGTTCGAAGCGGCCATCTGCACGCTCCCACTCGAGTACGCGCCCCGCTCGCAATCGATCTACAGCGATCTCGGCTTCATCCTGCTGGGTTTCATTCTGAGTGACATCGCCAAGACGCCACTCGATGACCTGTGGAGGGAACTCTCCGACGAACTCACGCTGGGTGACCTCCGCTACCGGCCGCCGCGGAGCTGGCGCCCACGCGTCGCCCCGACCGAGGTCGACCCCTGGCGCGGGCGCCTCATCCAGGGGGAGGTCCACGACGAGAACGGCTGGGCCCTCGGCGGCGTAGCCGGGCACACTGGACTGTTTGGCACGGCCGCCGCCGTTGGTCGCTTCGCTCGCGCGGTCTTGACCACGATTGACCACCCGACGCCGCTCGGCGCTCCGGACATCTCGCGCCGCTTCCGGACGAAGAGCACCGTCTCGCGCAGCTCCCGCGCGCTGGGGTGGGACACGATGCTTCCTACCTCCTCGTGCGGCCAACAGCTGTCTCGGGCGGCGATCGGGCACACCGGATTCACGGGAACCTCCCTGTGGATCGATCCGGAGAAGAACTTCTATGTTGTGCTCTTGACCAACCGGGTCTACCCCACCCGCGCCAACGAGGCCGTACTGGACCTTCGCCCGACCATCCACAACCGGGTCTCTGAACTGCTCGGATCGGAGCACTGACAGAGCCGATGGCCCTGACCGCCCTCGACTGGTCGCTCCTGGTCGCATTCCTGGTCTTCCCGTTGCTGATCGCCGCCCGGTCAGCGGGCCGCGCCGGACAAAGCCTCGGGCAGTACTTCCTTGCGGGCCGGGAGCTTCCCTGGTGGCTGGCTGGCACCTCAATGGTGGCCACGACCTTCGCCGCCGACACCCCGCTGGCCGTGACCGGCATCGTGGCCGCCGACGGCGTCGCGGGGAACTGGATCTGGTGGAGCGCCGCGCTCGGCAGCATGCTCAGCGTCCTGTTCTTCGCCCGCCTCTGGCGCCGCGCCGGCATCCCAACTGACGTCGCCTTCGTCGAGATCAGATATTCGGGGCGGCGCGCCGCGGTCCTGCGCGCGGTGAGGGCGCTCTATCTCGGCCTCCCGGTCAACTGCATGATCATCGGCTGGGTCAATCTGGCCATGGCCAAGATCCTGGACGTCACCCTTGGCTGGGACCGCCTGACCGCGGTCCTGGCCGGCCTCGCCCTGACCGGCGTCTACGTCTCGCTGTCGGGCCTGCGCGGGGTCGTGCTGACGGATCTCATCCAGTTCGGCTTCGCCATGCTCGGCGCCGTCGCGATCGCCGCCTTTGCCCTGGCCGACCCGGCCGTCGGCGGCCTCGAGGGCCTCCGGACGAGGCTTCCGGAGGAAACGCTCCAGTTCCTCCCCACGCTCGACCAGGGCGTCGGTGACACGGTGGCGCTGTCGCTTGCCGCGTTCCTCGCCTACCTCGGCGTCCAGTGGTGGGCCAGCTGGTATCCCGGGCAGGAGCCCGGTGGCGGAGGCTATCTGGCCCAGCGCATGATGGCGGCCCGAGATGAGCGTCACTCGGTCCTCGCCACCTTGTGGTTCACCGTGGCCCACTACTGTCTGCGCCCCTGGCCCTGGATCCTCGCCGCGCTCGCCACCCTCCTGCTCTATCCCGATCTGGCGGACCCGGAATCCGGGTATGCGCTCCTCATTCGCGACCATCTCCCGACCGGCTGGCGGGGTCTTGTCCTCGGCGGGTTCGTGGCGGCATTCATGTCGACTATGTCCACGCAGCTCAACTGGGGCACGTCGTATCTGGTCCACGACGTCTACGCGCGGTTCTTGCGTCCCGACGCCGATGAGCGCCACTACGTCCTGGTCGGCCGCCTGACCACGCTGCTGGTAATGGTCCTCAGCGCAGCGGTCACGCTCTATCTCGAGAGCGTGCGCCAGGCCTGGGAGATCGTGCTCGAGGCCGGCGCCGGGATCGGCCTGGTCCTCATTCTGCGGTGGTACTGGTGGCGCGTGAACGCCTGGTCCGAGATCGCCGCCATGCTGGCGCCCCTGCTCGGTGTCCTGTATCTCCGCCTGACCGGTGGTGCGGCCTTTCCCGAATCCCTCTTCGTCGTGGTGGCCTGGACGACGGTCTGCTGGCTGGCGGTCACGGCGCTGACGGCACCCGAGACGGACGACACGCTGGAGGTCTTCTACCGGCGGGTGAGACCGCCGGGGCCGGGATGGGGTGCCCTGGCCAGTCGCGTCGGCGCGCCCGCGCCGGGTCCGATGGCCGGGCAGTTGCTGGACTGGGTCGCCGGGGTCGCCATGATCTACGGCGCGCTGTTCGGCGTGGGCGGCCTTCTGTTGCATGCACCGGCGGTCGCCCTGCCGACCCTGGGCGGGAGCCTGCTATGCGGGGTGTGGTTGTATCGCCGGCTGGCGGCCCGCGGCTGGGCCGCCGTCACGGACTAGGGCTTTCTCGGACTGGGGTTCGCCGGTCCGACTACGGTTGGACCGTCACCGCGACCTGGGTCGCGGTGCTGGCCCCGTCGATGGCGCGGAACGCGGTCACCTCGACGCTGAAGGTCCTGGATCCGGGACCGGCCACCATGTAGGTGTGCGGGATCGAGTTCGCGCTCCCAGTCGCCGTCGAGCCGTCGCCAAAGGTCCAGTCATACCGACTGATCGCCGTGGTGGACGGCGAGACGGTCGCCGTGAAGGTCACGGCCGAACCGGACGACGGTGAGCTGGGGCTGAAGCTGAGGTTCACCGAGAACACGCTCGGCGCCACCACCAGGGTGATCTGGGCGTTGCCCGTCACGCCGTCGGTATTGGTCGCCGTTACTGTCACCGTGCGGTTCCCTGCCGCCGTATAGACGTGACTCGTGCTGTTGCCGCTGGTCCGGCTCGACGTTCCGTCGCCGAAGTCCCAGTCGAAGTGCTGGATAGGCACG
>CAJWMX010000335.1 GCA_913043805.1 uncultured Acidobacteriota bacterium
GGCGAGGAGACGCAGGTCCCGTCGGCGCATGAGCGTGACTACCGAGGCGGAAGGGCGAAGCTCAGGATCAGGTCGCCGCCTCGGCGCCCTCGAGAGCCGCCGCCCGACGCGACGGTGATGAACTCTTCGCCGTCGACCATGTAGACGGCGGGCGAGGCGAAGATGCCGGAGCCGGTGTTGAACTTCCAGAGCTCCTCACCAGTCGTCGCGTCGTAGGCGTAGAAGTAGCCGGCCTCGTTGCTGCCGGCGCCAACGAAGACCACGCCACCTTTGGTGACGACCGCACCGGCCTGGCCGTAGCCGTCGAAGATCTGCCGCCAGATGAGCTCGCCGGTGGTCGGGTCATACGCCGAGAAGTAGCCCTTCGGTCGACGGCCGCGACCGGCGTTGTAGGGCATGTCGATGGCGTTGACATAGAGCAGGCCGGTATCTTCGCTGTAAGCGATCGGACCGTAGTTGGCTCCGCCCCCCATGCCGGGCGCGAAGATCTGATTGCGCCCAAGCGGCGTGTACTGCGGCACGATGGTGTTCTCAGCCAGATGTTCTGGGTCGATGTCGGTGGGAAGCACCGGAGAGACCGGTTCCATCATCTCGCCGTTGGCCTTGTGTGGGATCGGCTGGGTGGGCCACGGCTCCTCACCCTCGCGGTCGGTCTCGGTCGACACCGGCATCTCTGGGATCGGGTGGACCGGCTCGCCGGTTTCGCGATTCAGGATGTAGAGCCAGCTGTTCTTGTTGGCCTGTGCGAGCGCTTTCACCTCCTCGCCGTCGACCACCATGTCGAACAACACCGGCTGCTGGCCGTTGTCGTAGTCCCAGACATCGTGGTGCACCTGTTGGTAGTACCACTCCATCTGCCCGTTCTCGATCGACAGCGCCACGATCGAGTCGGTGAACAGGTTCATGCCGGCCCGCTCGGTGCTGTCGCCGAACGGGTTGCCCACCGCGATGTAGAGCAGGCCGAGCTCGGGGTCGATGGACGGGGTTTCCCAGATGCCGCCGCCGTTGCGACCGCCTCCCACCCAGGTCGGACCGGCGATGTCCCAGCCCTGGTCGTTCTCGTCCTGGGGAATGGTGTTGAAGTGCCACAGCACTTCGGCGGTGCGGGCATCGATGGCCAGCACGTACCCGCCCGGGATCATGCTTTCGCTGCGGGTGGCGCCGACATAGAGGACGCCTTCGTGAATCTGTGGCGCGCTGGTGAACCAGTAGCCCATCGAGATTGCGGTCTCCGCCTCCGGATAGCGGAGTTTCAGCACGTCGAGAATGACCGGAGCCTGCCCGTTGTCGCCGAAGCCCTCGATCGGCTCGCCGGTCTCGGCATCGAGCGCGAACATGAACGACCCGGCGGCGCTGTAGACCACCCCGTCGGCGTAGGTCACCCCGCGATGCCGGAAGATATAGCCTTCCTGGCGACCGCCTCCCAGCAGTTCGGTGACGTCATAGATCCACAGCAGATGCCCGTCCTTGGCGTTGACCGCGTAGATGCTCCCGCGAGAGTCGGTCACATACATGACGCCATCGACGATCACCGGAGTGGTCTGGTTGCTGACCCCGTCGATCACCCCGTGCTGGAACAACCAGCGCGGGGTCAGCAGGTGCGCGTTCTCCGGTGTGACCTGGTCGGTCTCCGAGAAACGGCTGCCGTAGAGGTCGAGGTTGTGCAGGCGCCAGTCGACGTTCTGGGCCGTCACCGACGGCGCCAGGGTCAGGCCAGCGGCAAGAAGGAAAAGGGGGGCGATTCGGGGCTTCGAGATCATCGGGCGTGCGTCCTCCAGGCGACCAAGGATACAGGCTGAAAGCGCTCTCACGGCAGTGAGAACGCGACGAGTTCCTGATTCGCGCCCGAGCCGGTCGCGATCAGCACGAACTGCTGTCCATCGTCGGTTTCATAGGTCATCGGTGTGGCCGTCGAACGCTCGGTGAGCTCACCGCGCCAGAGCTCCTCGCCCCTGACCTTGTCGAAGGCGTAGAGCGCGTCCTCGCCACCCCCAGCGAAGTACAGGCCGCCGGCGGTCACGAACCCGCCCGGCGCGCCGGGCGTGCCGAGCCGGTCGGGTAGGTCCACATCGGCGAGCCCGGGGTGGTTCCGGATCCGGTCGCTGCCCCGGCCGAAGGGGACGCGCCAGGCGATCTCCCCGGCGTTCATGTCGACCGCGACCAGGAAGGCGTAGGGCGGTCGGATGAGCGGGAGACCGCCCTCGAAGGTGGGACGTCGCCCGGCGACCGTGTCATAGCCGACATACTCGGGGTCGTCGGTGTCGGCGAACGGGTTCCGGGTGGTCTCCGGGTCGAACTTCGCCAGTGTGAAGACCGCCGGCATGTTCGACGTCTTGACGTACAGATACCCGGTATCGGGGTCGTAGGCGCCGCCGCCCCAGTTGATCGCGCCCCCGCCGCCGGGGCGGACCAGTGAGCCTTCCAGGCTGGGCGGGGTGTAGAGCGGTCCGGTGCGCAACCCCTCCATCGCTTCTCGGGCGGCCGCGGCCAGCTCCGGCGTGAGATCGAAGAGATCCTCGCCGGTCATCCCCGACTGTGGCAGCACGTTCGGGGGCCGGGTGGGGAAGGGCTGCGTGGGCGCGGTGCGCTCACCCGGCACATCGCTTTGCGGGACCTCGCGTTCCTCGATCGGCCAGATCGGTTCGCCCGTGAGCCGGTCGAAGGCGAAGATCAGTCCCTGCTTGGTGAGCTGCGCCACCGCGTCGATCTCACGCCCATCGACCGTGAGGGTCATCAGCATCGGCTGGGTCGGCAGGTCGTAGTCCCAGACTCCATGGTGGACCATCTGGAAGTGCCAGTCCCGTTCGCCAGTGTTGGCGTCGAGCGCGACGATGCTCTCGGCGAACAGGTTGTCGCCCAGTCGGGAGCCGCCGTAATAGCTGTTGGTGGGGTTCCCGACCGGCAGATAGACCCGTTCGTTCGCTTCGTCGACGGTCACGCCGGCCCACACGTTCGTCGCACCCGTATGGCGGAAGGACTCGTTCTCCCAGGTCTGGCTGCCGAACTCGCCTTCCTGCGGAATGGTATGGAAGCTCCAGACCAGCGCGCCGGTGTGCGCGTTATAGGCGCGGACATCACCCGGCGGGGTCCGACGATAGATCACCCGGTCGCCCACGGCGCTGCCGACGATCACCAGATCCTTGAACATTACCGGCGCGGCGTTGAACTCGAAGTGGCTCTGCTCGATCGGCCAGATCAGGTCGCGGCTCAGGTCGACGACCCCGTCCTGGCCGAAGGTGGGCACGACTTCACCGGTCTCGGCGTCGAGGCAGAACAGACGGAAGCGACTGGCGAGAAAGATCCGCAGATCGTCGCCGTCGCGCCACAGCGTGACGCCGCGATGACGGAAGCCGCCGCCGAGCGTCGGCATGCCGTCCTCGTAGGCGCGCGGGTCGAATACCCATTTCTCGGCGCCGGTTGCCGGGTCGAGCGCCGCCACCCGGTTGTAGTTGGAGCTCACGTAGACGGTGCCGTCCACCATGATCGGCGTGCTCGTGAAGCTCCCCGGAGTCGTGCCGTATTCCGGCCGCGGGCGGTCCTCTGGCTGCCAGGTCCAGGCCTGGCGCAACTGACTCACGTTGGCCGGCGTGATCTGGTCGGCGGCGGAGGCGCGCGTGTTGCCCTCGTCGGATCCGACGTGGGTCCAGGCGACCTGGGCCGAGGCCGAGGCGAGACCCACGGCGCTCGAGAGCAGGAATCCGATCACGGAGCGAAGGGCGGCGTACGGACGCATCAGTGGTCCTTTCGAGAGTCGTTGAGTGGCTCGATTATAGCGGCGACACCGGGGGATCGGCCGTCGGGCCAGATTGATTGACCGTGCCCAGGTGGCATGCTACCGTCGCCGCTCAGGTAGCAGACAATCCAGTTTCTCGAGGGAGCGCGTCATGCAGAGTCCCCGTCGAGTCGTCCTCCGAGCCCTCATGGCGGGGGGAGCGATGTTGTGTCTGGCCGCGCCGCCGGCGCAGGCACAGACCGAGCGCGAGGTCACGTTCACACGTGACATCGCCCCGATCCTGCAGCGCAGTTGCCAGCATTGCCATCGGCCGAGCTCCGTGGCGCCGATGTCGCTGATGACCTACGAAGAGGTCCGTCCCTGGGTGCGGGCGATCAAGCAGCGGACGGCCCTCAGGAACGAGCGCGGCGCGATGCCCCCCTGGTTCATCGAGAAGGACATCGGGATCCAGCACTTCAAGGATGATCCCTCGCTCAGCGAGGAGGAGATCGAGATGATCGGTCGCTGGGCTGATAGCGGCGCCCCGCGCGGCAACCCCGCCG
>CAJWMX010000336.1 GCA_913043805.1 uncultured Acidobacteriota bacterium
GGCGGGAACGATGATCGGTTGGAGCCGCTCGTTGGCCGGCTGCAGGCGAACGTGACCGTTCTCCCGGTAGAACTTCTTCAGGGTCGCGTCGGCGCCTTCGAGCAGCGCGATCACCATCTCGCCATTGTGGGCGGTCTGTCGATCCTCGACGACAACCAGATCCCCGTCGCGTATCTGCTCGTCGATCATCGAATCGCCCCGCACGCGCAACGCATAAGTATCTCGCGTGCCCACGAGATCTTCCGGTACGGTCACAGTCTCAGCGCTGACCACCGCCTCGATCGGGGCGCCCGCCGCCACGTAGCCCAGCAGCGGCAAATCCAGGGCCCGTCCCCCCATCACGCTCGGGACGAGCTCGACGGACCGGCTGCGATTCCAGGCCCGACGGATGAACCCCTTGTCCTGCAGGTTGGTCAGGTGCTTGTGGACGGTGGCGAGCGACGAGAGGCCGAACCGGCGGCCGATTTCCTCCAGGCTCGGGGCATATCCCCGTTCATCGATGAACTCGTTGAGGTAGTCCAGGATCTCGCGCTGACGCTTGGTAAGTGGCTGCATCCGACCCTCCTGAGGCGTGTCCGCGCATCGGCGCGGGGTCCAGGCGTTCGTTGCGAGGATAATACGCAAACAAAAAGCGAACATCAAATCCAGCCAACGGAGCGAGTACCATGCGCGGCATGCCGCGCTTCGCCCTGAATCCGGCGCCACCCGCTCCCGGGAGGTTCGACGCAGTTGGCTTCGGGCTCAATACCGTCGACCTCCTGGCGGTGGTGGGCGCCTATCCCGAACCGGACAGCAAGCAGCCCTTGCAGGATCTGGTCGAGCGGCCGGGCGGCCAGGCGGCCACCGCGATGACCGCCTGCGCCCGTCTCGGCTGGCGCGCCCGGTACGTCGGCCGCTTCGGAAACGACCACCTCGCCTCGCTGGCTCGCGCGACGCTCGAGGGCGACGACGTCGACCTCGCTGGCTGCGCCACGATCGAGGCGCCCCAGCCGATGTCGCTGATCCTCGTGGACGATCGCGGCCGACGGACGGTGCTCTGGCAACGAGCGCCGGCCCTGAACTTCACCCCAGACGAGGTGGATCCGGCCCTGATGACGTCGGGGCGCGTGCTGCTGGTTGACTGTCACCAGACGGCGGCCGCGATCCGGGCGGCAACACTGGCCCGCGCGGCGGGAATTCCGACCGTGGTCGATGTGGAGAAGATCCGGCCACGAATCGAAGACCTGCTGGTGCAGATCGACGTGATCATCACCGCGCGCGCCTTTCCTGAGGCCTACACCGGCGCCTCAGGCCTCGGCGCGGCGCTGGCCGAACTGGCCGAACGCTTTCATCCTGCGCTGGTCTGCACCACCCTCGGGCGCGAGGGGAGCCTGTGTCGGATTAGCGGACAGGAGCTGCGCACGCCGGGATTCGAGGTGCCCGTTGTCGACTCGACCGGCGCTGGGGATGTGTTCCGAGGCGGGTTCATCGCGGGCTGGCTCGCGGCCGGCGCGGATGCGCCAATCGAGCGCGTCCTGACCTATGCCAATGCCGTGGCGGCGCTGAAATGCCGTGCGCTCGGGGCTCGCACGGCGATCCCGTCGAGCACAGAGGTCGAGAACCTCCTGCGCGAGACTGGTCGCTAGCGATCGAGATGTAACTTTTCTGGCCAGCGAACGGTCTTATCAGCCAGGAGGGGATGCCGGCGAGCGGGTGCCCAAAGGAGACAGGATGGGTGGCGACACGATGGTCCCAGGCACGGCGTCGCGGCCCCGATGGCAGATGATGCTCTCGGACTCGGCGGACCTGGCGGCGATGATCGCCATCGATTCTCGACCGACGAGGAGCTGGTCCGCGGCTACGGCGCCGGCAGTCCCGGGGCGTTCGACCTGTTGGTCCGGCTGCACCAGCGGTCGGTCTACCGCCTGTGCTTCCGGTTCGTCGGGAACCACGAAGACGCCTGTGACCTGTCACAGGAGGTGTTTCTCCGGGCGCACTGTGGACTGGCCCACTTCAAGGCCCGCTCCGCGCTGTCGACCTGGCTGTATCGGATCGGTGTGAACGTCTGCCTCAATCGTGTCGGAGGCAGGCGTCCGGCAACCGAGGAGTTGCAAGAGGAGACCACCGAGGATCCGGGCGCGATTGACCCAGCGGAATGGCTCACGACACAGCAACGGAGCGATGCCCTGCGGCACGCGATTGCCCGGCTGCCGCCGCGTCAACGGACCGTCGTGATTCTGCGGGTGTATCAGGAGCTGCCACATCAGGAGATCGCGACGATCGTCGGAATCTCCGTCGGAGCGGTCAAAGCCAACCTCTTTCACGCCATGGGTAATCTGCGACGCCTGCTCGGAGAGGGCGACGGGACATGAGAAACCTCGGACCAGCCGAGCTGGTGGACGCGGCCGAGGCCACCCTGACTCCCGCAGCCGACGCTCACCTCACCGCATGTGAACGGTGTCGCGCGGCCGCGGAGGCGTTTCAGAACACCGCGGCACTTGTCGAGGGCGTGCCACGGTCGGACGGCGTCGATGCCGCCGAGCCGTCGCCGCTGTTCTGGGTCCATTTTCCGGATCGGGTCCGCATCGCCGTCGACGAGGCCGCCCGTCTGGAGCCCGACCGGTGGTGGCGCCGGTGGTCGTGCCCGCATCAGCCGACGCCGGGTATCCGCTGCCGGCTGATGCGGAGTGGCAGCTGGCGCTGGAGCTGGCGGGAGCGACCGGGTGGTCGGATGAAGATCGGGTCCTGAAACCCGATGCGACCGCGTCGGTCGATGAGATGGTCGACGAGTTGTCGGCCAGCCAGCGTCTCGAGTTGAAACGGCTGCTCGAGGAGGAGATCGACCGACTGGCCGAGACGACCGGATGAGGGAGCGCGCACGAGTGGGGCCGTGGCGGCTCGTGCTGGCCGCGATGGTCGGGCTTTGCCTGCTGACGCCGGCTCGGGCCGCCGGGCAGCAGGGACTCGGCGCCGAGATTGCGCCTGGGGAGGTCGAGCGCCTGTTCGAGGCCTTCGGGCTGGTCCAGCCCCAGGATGCGCTGCAGCTCAGCAACGAGCATTTCCCCCGATTCGTGGCGGCCCTGAACGCGCTCGAAGAGCTACGGCGCGAACGTGAACGAACGCGGCGTCAGCTCCTCGTGACCGCCCGGCGGCTCGCGACGCAAGTTGGGACGGCCGACGCGGTCCTCGAGGAACACCTCGAGCACCTCGATGCGCACGCCCGCGAGAGCCGGACGCTGCTTCGCGCTGCCCAGGAGACACTCGACGCCGTCCTGGATCCGCGCCAGCGGATTCGGTATCGCTTCTTCGAACAGCGCATGGAGCGCCGCAAGCTCGAGCTCGTGATGCAGGCGCGCGGCGGCCGCGGAGACACCTCCCCCCGTCGTCCCCGAGCCCCCAACCCGCAGCGGCGCACCCGCCCCGACCGGCCGTAGTTCGCCGCTACCGTATACTGGTCTCATGCGCGTCGATCGCGCCACTCCACGAGCCCCGCTTCGACTGAGCCCGCTTCTGGCTTTCTGGCTGCTCACGCTGCTGGGCGTGCCGGGTCTGGCGCAGGAATCGGATCCAGAGCACATCGCCGCGGGCGCCCGCCTGGAAAGGAAGATCTCCCGGATTCTCGACTTCTCGCAGACCGGTAGGACCGCACCGCGCCTGACGGCGCTCGAGCAGGAGGAGATCAACGCCTATCTCGCGCTGCAGGGCGCGCCGCTTATCCCTGACGGGCTGACCCAGCCTGAGCTGACCATCAGCGACGACGACCGGGTGGACGCCTGGGTAGTCGTCGATCTGGACCAGATCCGGGAGTCGCGGTCTCGCAGCTGGTTGGATCCGCTGCAATACCTCGGCGGCCTCCTCCCGGTCACCGCCAGCGGCCGGGTACGGTCGGCGGACGGGCTCGCCCATCTCGAGATCGACAGCGTTGCCATCGGTGGCGTTCCGGTGCCGGTGTCGGTGCTCCAGGAGCTGGTGCAGTACTACACACGCACATCCGATCACCCCGACGGCACCCGGCTCGACGAACCGATCGAGCTGCCGTACGGCATCGTCGAGTTGCGACTGGCGCCGGGGCGCGCGGTCATCGTGCAGTGACTGAGGCTCCGGCAGCGGCCCCGGTGCTCGAACGAGAGCTCCGTTTCCTCAAGGGAGTCGGCCCACGTCGCGCACAGGAGCTGGCGCGGGCCGGGCTACGCACCGCCGACGACCTGCTACATCGGTTCCCGATCCGCTACGAGGATCGGAGTCAGCGGCAAAGCTCCACCGAGCTGAAGCCGGACACC
>CAJWMX010000337.1 GCA_913043805.1 uncultured Acidobacteriota bacterium
GCAGCACGTCGGCCAGCTGCAGTCCGGCCGGAGCGGAGGATGGATCGAGGCGGACCGCCTGCCGTAGCGCGTCCAGCGCCGCGTCGTGGTGGCCGATCCGGAACCTGACGCGGCCAAGGTAGTAGAGCCACTCGAACCGGTCCGGTTCGAGGGCGAGCGCGCGTTCGTAGCACCTCGCGGCTCCCTCGAACTTGTCGTAGGCATGCAGCACCATGCCGAGTCTGGCCACGGCCGTTGCGTCGCCGGGCGCCGCCTGTGCCGCCTCGAGAGCCCTCCCCACCACTCCGCCGATGTGCGGGCCGAACTCGGTGGGGCTCGATATCATCGCCGCGACGTCGGACCAGAGCTCCAGTGCCTCGGGTGACTCGGCGTCGCGAGGATTACCGGTGCATCCCAGCAGCAGCGGGATGAGGGCCAGATAGGGCGCGCCGAATCGAGAGAGGCCGCGGATCATGGGGATACGCCTGTCGCATTATAGGGTTCCGCCCGGTCAGCCGGCATCGGGCCTGTACAATCTGAGGGTGACTCTCCGGATGTTGTTCGTCGCGACCGTGGCCGGGGCGGTGCTGGCGGGCGCGGCCGCCGCGCAGCCGCCGTCCTCGTCCCGCTCGCCCTACGACAGCCACGAGCGGATGCTCTCGCTGCTACAGCTTGTCGCCGCCAACACCTCTGACATCCCCTATATCGGCGACGGCGCCGCCACGCGGCTCCGGGCACAGCTGAGTGCGCTCCCGGCGACGGCCCCCGCACCGGAGCGGTGGCAGCTGATGATGGTGCTGGCCGAGGAGGAGTTGCGGGTCGGCAACGAGGCTGAATCGCTGCGTCTGCTGAACGACGCCCTCACGCTGGTGCCGCAGAGCGAGGAGAACCGGGTCGGCATCAACTTCAACAACTATCGTCTCGGTATCGCGTATCTGAGGCTGGCGGAGACCCAGAACTGCGTGCTGCATCCCAACGCCGAGGCCTGCATCCTTCCCTTGCGCGAGGGTGACATTCACAGTCAGCAGACACCGGCGCGGCAGGCCATCGCCGCGTTTCTCGAGGTGCTCAAGCACACGCCCGCTCCATCCCCCACGGCTGAAGTGCTCGACGACACCACCCGACAGCACTTCGCGGCGCGATGGCTGCTGAACATCGCCTACATGACGGTCGGAGGCTATCCGGACGAGGTCCCCGAGCCGTATCTGATTCCCCCGGCCGCCTTCGAGTCTGCGGAGTCCATCCCTCGCTTCGACAACATCGCGCCGAGCCTCGGGCTGGCGACCTACGACATGTGTGGCGGCGCCATCGCCGACGACTTCGACAACGACGGATATTTGGACCTGGTGGTGTCCACGTGGGATACGCAAGGGCAGCTGCGGTTCTTCAGGAACAACGGAGACGGCAGTTTCTCCGAGCGCACAGCAGAGGCGGGGCTCGAGGGGCTGTATGGCGGCTTGAACATCATCCAGGCCGACTACGACAACGACGGCAACGTGGACTTCCTCGTCATGCGAGGGGCGTGGCAAGCCGAGCTCGGCCGTCGTCCCAACTCGCTGGTGCGGAACAACGGCGACGGCACGTTCACCGACGTGACGTTCGACGCCGGGCTGGGGCAGGTGCACTTTCCGAGTCAGACCGCGTCGTGGGGCGATTACGACAACGATGGCCATCTCGATCTTTATGTCGGGAACGAGATGACCCAGGGCGTCTACGCGCCCGGCCAGCTCTTCCGCAACGAGGGAGACGGGACATTCACCGATGTGGCCGATGAGGCCGGGGTGTCGAACCTCGCTCGGGCCAAGGCGGTGATCTGGGGCGACTACGACGCGGACGGTCTACAGGACCTGTATGTGTCCAACTTCGGGCAACCCAACCGGCTGTACCGGAATCTGGGGGACGGGACCTTCGTGGACGAGGCCGCGCGTCTGGGGGTGGCCGAGCCGATCGGGAGCTTTCCGGCCTGGTTCTGGGACGTCGACAACGACGGTCGCCTGGATCTGTATGTCTCCGCCTACACTGCCGGCATCGAGCATCTGGCGGCCGACGCGCTGGGTGCGCCGGTCGATATCCCGATGTCACGCCTCTACCGGGGGACCGACGATGGAGGGTTCGAGGAGGTCTCCGAGTCCTACGGTCTGAGGCAGCCGACCGCGGCCATGGGGGCCAATTTCGGCGACCTCGACAACGACGGCTATCTCGACTTCTACCTCGGTACCGGCTATCCGGATTATCACACGGTGATGCCGAACCTGATGTATCGCAATCACGGTGGGACCCGTTTCTCGAACGTTACCTACTCCGGCGGGTTCGGCCATCTGCAAAAGGGACACGCCGTCGCGTTCGCGGACCTCGACAACGACGGCGACCAGGACGTGTTCGAGCAGATGGGAGGAGCTTTTCCAGGCGATCGCTTCGGGAACGCGTTGTACGAAAACCCGGGGTTCGGGAACCGCTGGATCACGGTCAAGCTCGAGGGGGTCCGCTCGAACCGCTCGGCGATCGGGGCCCGCATCCGGGTGATCGTGGCCGGGGCGGCGGGGGAGGAGTCGCGCTCGATCTATCGCCACGTGAACAGCGGGGGGAGCTTCGGGGCCAACCCGCTTCGCCAGACGATCGGCCTGGGCGACGCGACGCGGATCGAGCGGATCGAGGTGTTCTGGCCCGCCACCGGTCTTACCCAGACGTTCGCCGACGTCCCGCTCGATTCCGGTCTCCACATCGTCGAGGGGGAGGACGCCTACTCGACGCTCGGGCTCACCGCGCTCGCCTTCGGTTCGGCCGAGTGACTGCCCACGGCATGCGCGCCGTCCTTTGGCTCCCCACCGGACTCGCGGCCCTGGGGCTGGCGGGTTGCGCGGGAGAGCCGGCCGCACCGACCCCGTCGAGCGAGACGCCCCCGACGGAAGTCGCCGGCCCCCCGCCGTTCCGGGAGGTCGCGGCCAGCACCGGGCTCGAGTTCACTCACACCATCGGCGCGTCGGGTAAGTACTACCTACCCGAGATTATGGGAGCCGGGGTTGCGCTCGTCGACTTCGACGGCGATGGCGACCTGGACGTCTATCTGCTGCAGGGGACCCGACTCGATTCGACCGAGGCCGATGAGGCCCCGGCGGCGCCGGACGGCAGTGCCGGGCATCGTCTGTTCCGGAACGAGCTGACCGAGTCTGGACGCCTTGGCTTCGTCGACGTCACCGCTGACGCGGGGGTGGGGCTCACGGAGTACGGGATGGGCGTGGCGGTCGGCGACATCGATAATGATGGCGATCCCGACCTCTACGTCACGGCCTTCGGGTCCAACGTGCTCTACCGGAACGACGGCGACGGCTCGTTCACCGACATCACCGACGCCGCGGGGGTCGACGACCAGCGCTGGAGCGCCAGCGCGTCGTTCCTGGACTATGACCGGGACGGACGGCTCGACCTGTTCGTGACGAACTATGTCGACTTCGCCCTGCTCGACAACACCGAGTGCTACGGGGTGGAGGGGAAGCGCGACTACTGCAATCCGCTCTCGTTCTCGCCGGTCCCAGACCGACTGTTCCGCAACGCGGGGGACGGCACGTTCAACGACGTCTCCGGCAACGCCGGCATCCAGCAGGCGTTCGGGAGCGGTCTGGGCGTGGTCGCCGCCGACTTCAACGGCGACGACTGGCCCGACATCTATGTGGCCAACGACGGCAACGCGAATCAACTCTGGCGGAACAACCAGGACGGGACCTTCACCGATGTCGCTCTGCTCTCGGGCACGGCCTACAACGCCAGTGGCGACGCCGAAGGCGGGATGGGCGCGACGGCGGGTGACGTCGACGGTGACGGCGATGAGGACCTCTTCGTGTCACATCTGGACGAGGAGACCAACACCCTCTACCTGAACGGCAGGGAAGGCGCGTTCCGCGACGGCACGCTGCGTTCCGGGCTGGGCGCGGCCAGCGTCGGCTATACCGGGTTCGGCGCCCGGTGGTTCGACTACGACCAGGACGGGTGGCTGGACCTGTTCGTGGCCAACGGCGCGGTGAGCAACATCGAGTCACTTCGAGATGCACCGTATCCGTTCCAGCAGCGCAACCAGCTGTTTCGTGGCCTTGGCGACGGCCGGCTCGACGAAGTCCGCGGCGACCCGGGTTCGGCCATCGAGCTCGTGGAGGTCTCGCGGGGCGCCGCCTTCGGCGACATCGACAACGATGGCGACGTCGATATCATCGTCTCGAACAACAACGGCCCGGTGCGGTTGTTGCTCAACGAGGCCGGGACGCCGGGTGGTTCGCTGAGT
>CAJWMX010000338.1 GCA_913043805.1 uncultured Acidobacteriota bacterium
GCTGGTCGCCGGGTGGCGCGAGGTGGCGGCCGCAGCCGAGCCGGGCCGGGCCGCGGAACTGGCCCGCTGGGCGGACGGCCGGGTGGGTGAGGTGGCGGCGGGAGCGCTGGCCGTCGAGGTCGGGCACGTCGATCTGCTCGCGCTGCCGGGGCGGCGATGAGACACTGGGCCCCGTACGTCCGGGTTGCCGTCAGTGCCGTCCTCTTGGCGGCGCTTGGCTGGTGGCTGGACCTGGGGTCGGTCGCGGCGCGGGTGACCCGCATGGACGCCGCGTGGGTGGCGGCTGCGTTCGGGCTCTCGGTGGCGCAGGTGGCGTTGCTGGCTTGGCGATGGCGGTTCACCGCCGCCCAGCTCGGGGTGACGCTGCGGTTCGGGACCGCCTGGCGGGAGTACTACCTCTCGATCTTCCTGAATCAAGTCTTGCCGGGGGGCGTGCTGGGAGACGCCTCGAGGGCCTGGCGACAGGCGCGGGTACTGACGCCCGCCGCCGACAAGGGCGGGCCGGCCGCCCGCGCGGTGATCTTCGAGCGGCTGTCGGCGCAGGCGGTCATGACGACCGTCGCGGTGGTGTCAGTGCTGACCTTGCCCGCGCTCGTCGGGCGATCCGGCGCCGCGCTGGTCGGCGCACTGGTCGTTGCCGCCGGCATCATGGCCGGCGCCCTGGTCTGGGTACGTCGCCAGTCGTCAGCGGGATCCTTGACCGGCCTGGTCGTGCGGGAGCTGGTCACCGCCCATTTCACCCCGACGGCGTTTCTGGTTCAGCTCGCCACGGGCGTGGCGGCGGTCGGAAGCTACCTGCTCACGTTCCTCTGCGCTGCCCGGGCCGTCGGTGTCGAGACCGACGTCTGGCTGCTGCTGCCGTTGATTGCGCCGGTCCTGATGACCATGCTCCTGCCGGTCACGGTGGCGGGGTGGGGGCTGCGGGAGGGCGCGGCGGCGCTTCTGTGGAGCGCGGTCGGGCTGACGGCGACCGACGGCGTCGTCGTGTCGGTCGCCTACGGCGTGCTGGTGCTCCTGGGGAGCCTGCCCGGCGGGCTAGTCCTGCTGCGTCCCCAGCGAGCGACGCCGGCCGAAGGTTCCAGCTAGCTGAGATCGAGATCGAAGAGCACGTCGTCGCCCAGCCGGAAGACGCGGGTCGGCACCCGGAGCGCCTCGTCGAGTCGCGCGACCGGTGGCAAGGTGAACGCGGGGCGTCCCGAGCCGATGATGAGCGCCGCCACCGCCACGTGCAGGCGGGTGAGGGCTCCAGCCGCCAGGAACTGCGAGACGGTCACGCCACCACCCTCGACCAGCACCTTGTGGAGTCCACGGCTCGCCAGCACCTGCAGCACGGCGTCCGGAGCGAAGCGGGGCCGGTGTCCCTCCGTGGTTGTGGTCGCCAGGGTCAGGTGTTCCACCTCGGTATTGGCGGCAGTCGGGGACACGTCGGGGCCGGTCAGCAGCAGGGTGGTGCCGGACGCCCGGGTCAGGACCACCCGGTCGGCGGAGACCCGGCCGCCGGGGTCCAGCACTACACGGACCGGGTCGTGGCCCGTTGCCTGCCGGACCGTCAGTTGTGGGTCATCCAGCTCGACCGTCGTCGCACCGACCACGACGGCATCGGCGAGGGCGCGCAAGCGGTGCAGGCGCACGATGTCCGCTGGTCCGGTCACGTAGTGGGAGTGGCCTTCGAGCGTCGCGATCCGGCCGTCGAGGCTCTGGCCGATCTGACCGACGACAAAGCTCGGGGTACGCTGCAACGGTATGAAGAGGCGCAGCAGGTCCGCCGCGTCGGGCGCAATCGAGCCGGAGACCTGCCACGTCCCGTCACCGGCCACCTGCAGCCAGGCTCCCGCCCGTGCAGTATCATGAACGCGAACGGTGGATGGTGTGCTCGCCGACGCCACGGGCAAGGCTTGGAGGAGGCTCCAGGCGGTGGCTTCGTCGATCTGCGCCCCGTCGTGGCGGTCTACCATCGTTCCCTAACCATACCGCCTTCGCTGGCGGTGACGTGACGTCGAGCTGATGTACGAGGCTGAACGCGGACTGTTCGATCTGCGGCGCGGGCGCCCCCTGCATGTCGTGGCGGGAGAGGCGGGCGGTGCCGTGACCGGGGTGTTGCTGGCCACGGCCGAGGGGCTGACTCACGAGACCCTCTCGCTGCTGCGGTCCGTCTCCGAGGGGCCGATCCGACTGTCGGTGACCCATCATCGAGCCCACGCGATGGGGTTGACGCCGTCTCCGCCCGCCGGGCACGTCGATCGCACGGCGGGCCACCACACGGGCGATGTGAGCCTGCTGGTCGACGCCGACGCCAGCCCGGGGGCGATCTGGAAGATGGCGAGTGAGCGTCCGCGCGACGGGGCCGCGTCCGCCGATATCTGCGCAGCGTCGGTCCCCGAGATCGCGGGACTCACGCTCTCTCGTCTCGGAGAACTGCTGCCGGCGGTGGTGAGTGTGCCGCTCGGCGAGCCGCTCGACCGCGAGCTCCAGTCCCGCCTCGACAGCCGGACCATTCTCACCGTGTCGGCCGAGCAGATCGCGGCGCTGGCCGCGAATGTGCAGGTGGAGGTTACCCACGTCAGCGACGGTCCGGTGCCGCTCGAGGAAGCCGAGGACGCCAGGTTCGTCTGCTTCCGGGAAGCCAACGGCATCCTGGAGCACGTGGCGATCCTGATTGGCGCTCGCGAGACCTGGCCCGACCCGGTGCCGGTGCGGTTGCATTCGGCCTGTCTCACCGGCGACCTGTTCGGCAGTCTGCGGTGCGATTGCGGCCAGCAGCTGCGAGGCAGCCTCCGGGTGTTCTCGGCCCGAGGCGGAGGGGTCCTGCTCTACCTGGCCCAGGAGGGGCGCAGCATCGGGCTCGGCAACAAGTTGCGCGCCTATACCCTGCAACAGGAAGGCCTGGACACGGTGGATGCGGACTGCACGCTCGGTTTCGGACCTGACGAGCGACGCTACGACGCCGCGGTCCAGATGCTGCGCTATCTTCAGGTCGGACCTATTCAGCTCCTCACCAACAACCCGGAAAAGGTGCGGGCGCTGCAGAGTGGGGGAATCGAGGTGGCCGATCGGCGGCCGCTCTACGGCACCCTCAACCGCCACAACCTGCCGTATGTGAAGGCCAAGGTGGACCGCGCGGGTCATTGGCTGACAGACATGCTCTCGGGGCCGATCCGCGGAAAACGTTCCTAGGTTTTCCCGGCGCGGGTTGGCATCCTGGCAGCCCGCTAGGTCTGCAGGCGCTCCACCGGAAACCTCGCGGCGTCGCTGAGCACCTCCGCCAGAATCCTCCCGTAGTGGGCCACCAGTTGCGCGCCGAGCGCGGCCGTGCCCAGCGTGGCGTTTCCGATGGTACCCGACGGGTGCAGATCGTCGGCCCGCCATGCCCACGACGCCTCTCCCTCCGGCGCCAGCCGGCCCAGGATCTGCTCCAGCCCCTCCGCGTTCGACGTGAATCGGTCGACCTCGTCGTCCCGAACGAGGTCCGGTGCGAGATGGCGCATCATCGCCGTCTCCACGGCCCCCCCGTGCAGGCCATGGCGCCACTCGGCCTCGGGCAGTTCCACATTCGGCCGTGAGAACGTCATGTAGCTGGCTTTCACTACCAGCAGGTTCCACTCGTCGCGGAGCTGGAGCGCCGCCGTCTCGACGGCGCCCACGTTGCCGCCGTGGGCGTTGAACAGCACCAGGCGTTGCGCCCCGGACGCGGCGACGGCCGCCCCGAGCTGGCAGATGGTCTCGACGAGCAGCTCGGGAGCCAGGCTGAGCGTACCGGGGAACCGTCGATGTTCGGCGCTGGCGCCGACGGCGATCGGCGGCAGACAGGAGAGTGTCACCCCGGACTCGACCCGGGCGACAGCCTGGTCGAGCAGGCCGCGCGCGATCACGAGGTCGGTCGACAGCGGCAGATGGGGGCCGTGTTGTTCGATGGCGGCGAGCGGCAACACGACAACCGGATCCCGCGCGACGAGCGCGGCGACATCGCGTGTCGTCAGGTCCTGCCACTGAGGTCTGGGGTGGTCGGTCATCGAGTCGTCAGGCTCGGCGTCTGAAGAAGGCCAGATCGTAGCCGATCCACCCCTTGGACAGACCGGTGTGCAGCGCATTGCCTCCAACGAGGTGTCCTGCCCGGGTGCCGTCGAGCGGCAGCCAGCCGAACAGGGCGATGAAGAGCGCAATCAGACGGTCGCGGGGCCGCCCCAGACGCAGATAGGGCGTCAGATCGTCTGTTCGCTCATGGTCGAAGCCGGCAGCGCCGGCGAGCCGGACG
>CAJWMX010000339.1 GCA_913043805.1 uncultured Acidobacteriota bacterium
TTGTAGCGCTCGAGATCGAGGCGAGCTACGAGGTCCTCGACCGCGGGACCACGCTCGGGCCGCGACTGGCTGTCGAGCGGCACGATCACCCCACCCAGCAGCGCGCCGACAACGACCCAGTGCATACCCTTCATCTTCGAGCCCTCCAGCCAGGAGCGATCTAGGCGATGCCCGCCCCCAACACCCCTACATACACGGAATACAACGACTGGCTGGCGGTCATGAACAAACGGTTACGGCGAGTGCCGCCGAAGCAGACGTTGGCGCACCGCTCCGGCAAACGGATGGCGCCGATTATGTCGCCGTCGGGGGCGGTCACGATAACGCCGTTTCCGGCGCCGGCCCAGACGTTCCCGTCCTGGTCACAGCGCATACCGTCGGCCACGATCAACTGGTCGGTGCCCGGGGCACGGAGCTCGGCGTGCCGGCGGCCATTGCGAAGCCGTGGGCCGTCGACGTCGAAGACCCGGATCTCACGACCGGAACCGGTGTCGGCGACATACAGCCGGCTGTAGTCGGGCGAGAAGCAGAGACCGTTCGGACCGCCCGGTTCGTCGGTGACCAGCGCCACCGCTCCGCTCTGCGGGTCCACCCGGTACACCGCCGGCGGCGTTTCCGACTCGGCCCGGAAGCCTTCGTAGTCGCCCCTGATCCCATAGGGCGGGTCAGTGAACCAGATGCTGCCGTCCGGATGAACCACGGCATCGTTTGGCGAATTCAGCCGCTTTCCGTCGTAGCGGTCGGCGATGGTCGTCACATCACCGTTCTGCTCGTATCGGGCGACACGTCGCCCCCCGTGCTCGCACGAGAGTTGCCGTCCCTCCCGATCGAACGTGTTGCCGTTGCTGTGCCCAGACGGGCTCCGGAACACCGTGACCCGCCCGTCATCCTTAATCCAACGATGCTGCACGTTGTTGGGGATGTCGCTCCAGACCAGGTACTGCCCCACGCCGTTCCAGGCTGGCCCTTCGGCCCACATCGTGCCGATGTGGAGCCGCTTGATCGGCGTATTGAACAGGATGTAACGCCGGAAACGTTGATCGAGCGCGATCAGATCCGGATCCGGATAGGGCAACGGCGATTGGCCAGACCAGTCTCTCGGTTCGTACGGAGGAACTTGCGGCGCCTGCTGCCATGCGCCGAGTGGCGCCGCCACGGTGCTGGCCACCGCGGCTCCCAGAAAGGTTCGTCGGCTCCAAGGCGTGGAGACGGTGCCCTGCGTGCGTTCTACCATGGTGTGCTGCTCCCTCCCGCCGACCGGCCACGGGCCGTGATGTGTCGCGATTATAGCGCCGCCCGGGCCGTCGGTCGTGCCGGGTTGACATTAATTGTTTAAACACTTATCGTTTACACATCTTATGACCACGGCCCTGCAGCGAGCCCTTCGTCGGGAGAAACCGTTCTCCAGTCCCGCAGAACAAGCGTTCCTCGGTCTGACCCTGGCGTCGCTGCGACTGGCTGAGCCGTGGACGGCCTATCTGAAGACCCACGCCGGTCTGACGCCGGCGCAATACAACGTGCTGCGCATCCTGCGCGACGCCCGTCCCCACGGCGTCACCTGCGGGGAGATCGCCGACCGGGTACTGAACCGCGACCCGGACATCACCCGCCTGATCGACCGACTTTCCCGAAGCAGGCTCGCCGAGCGGGAGCGGGACCCGGACGACCGGCGTATCGTCCGCGTCTCAATCACGCGCGCTGGACTCGATGTCCTCCGCCGGCTCGACCGTCCCGTCGTCGATACCACCCAGCAGGTCCTGGGCCGGCTGGGTCCGAAACGACTCAGCCAACTGAACGCGCTGCTCGACACCGTTATCGACTACCTCGACCCACCATCCCCCGACTCGCCGGGAACGTCATCGAAGGAGACGACATGACCGACCGAAACATCATTACCAACGTCGGCGCCACCGGCGCCCAGGGCGGGGGCCTGGCCCGAGCCATCCTCAACGATCCCGACAGCGGCTTCTCGGTACGCGCCTTGACGCGCAATGCCGGCTCGCACAAGGCGAAGGCCCTGGCCGATGCCGGGGCCGAAGTCGTCGAAGCCGACATCTCGAATCTCGACAGCATGAAGGCCGCCTTCGCGGGCGCGCACGGCGCGTTCTACGTGACGAACTTCTGGGAGCACTTCTCGCCAGACACCGAGGCGGCCTAGGCCCAGGCCATGGCCGACGCGGCCGCCTCGACCGGGGTGTCTCACGTGGTCTGGTCGACGCTGGATGACACCAAGAAGTGGGTGCCGCTGGACGACGACCGGATGCCGACGCTGATGGAGCGGTTCAAGGTGCCGCACTTCGACTCGAAGGGCTAGGTCGACCACGTCTTCACCGACGCGGGCGTACCGACCACTTTCCTGCTGCCGGCGTTCTACTGGGACAACTTGATCCACTTCGGCATGGGCCGAAGCGGCGGGAGGACGGCAGCCTGGCGTTCCCGCTGCCAATGGGTAACAAGCCGCTACCTGGGATTGCGGCGGAAGACATCGGGCGGTGCGCCTACGGGATCTTCAAGGCGGGCGCTGAGCTCGCCGGCAAGACCGTGGGAATCTCGGGCGAGCACCTGACTGGCGAGCAGATGGCGGAGGCGCTGGCCACCGCGCTGGGCCAGCCGGTGTCCTACGCCGCGGTGCCCCTGGGACGTCTATCGAGGCCTGGACTTCCCGGACGCGGCCGACCTGGGGAACATGTTCCAGTTCAAGCACGACTTCAACGACTACTACTTCTGGATCCGAGACCTGACTTCAGCCGCCAGCTGAATCCACAGCTTCAGACGTTTGCCGACTGGCTGGAAACGAACAAGGCGAAGATTCCGCTGGAGTAGGTCGTTGGTCTGGCCGCGCCATGGTCCCGACCTGGCTACAGGCTACCGGTGGTTCCGGCCCAACGCGGTCGGAACCACCTGGCAGTCCTGTCCTCACTCTTCCAGGACTGCCGGCTTCGGGCTACGGGCGCTGGACAGCCCACCCCTGGTCCCCTTCATCGGCGGCCCTCGGCAGGGGGCTCTCGTTCTCTAGAGCACCTGAAGCCCGAAGCCTGAAGCCTGCCGAGCACGCGCGATTACTGCTCGGCGATCCGATACAGCTTCGTCGCCGTACGGATGATCAGGCTGTCGCGGGCGATGGCCGGCGTCGAGAGCGTCATCTCGTCGAGCGTGTTGCGCCCGAGGACCGAGAACTCGGGGCCGGCCTGAATGACGAACGTGTCGCCGTCCTCGCTGAGAGCGAAGAGCTTGCCGTTGTAGGCCCAGGGGGAGGCAGTGAAGAGCGTCCCGGCGGTGATGCGACGCCGCTCGTAGACCTGGGCGCCGGTGCGGGCGTCGTAGGCCATCATGATGCCGCGATCGAGCAGCGTGTAGTGGGTGTCGCCGTAGACGATCGACGACGGGTTGTAAGACCCCAGCTGCGGGTGCGACCAGACGATGTAGTCGTTGCTGGTCGTGCCTTCAGGCAGCGTGATGTCGCCGCTGGCGCCGGGACGGATGGCATAGACCGGCCGGCTGTCGTCAGCGACGTACCCGGAGTTGATGAAGAGCAACCCGTGCTCGGAGAACGGCGTCGGGATGACCAGCGACGACATCCCGGTCAGGCTCCACAGCTGTTCACCGTCCAGGCTATAGGAGCGGACCCCGCCACGCCCCGTGGTGACCAGTTCGCTGCGCACGTCATTCTCCCAGACGAACGGGGTTGACCAGTTCGACGCTTCATCACGGTCGGTTCTCCAGAGCTCGTCACCCGTGGCGGCATCAAACGACGCCACCCACGACTCTTCTTCGCTGTCGTTCACGACATACAAGCGTCCGTTATGAAGCACCGGGGAGCTCGCCGCGCCCCACTCCCGTCGTGGCAACCAGTCGAGCGACTTGGACCACACCACCTCGCCCTCGAAGTCGACGGCGAAGAGGCCGACATCGGCCATGTAGACATAGATCCGCTCCCCATCCGTGATCGGAGTCTCGGACGCGAACGTGCTCTTCTGATGGGTCGGCAGCGACGGCACGGCCTCATGCAGCGTGCGCTCCCAGCGCACCGCTCCCGTCTCGAAGTCGACATCGTAGAGCACCCACCGGAGCGGCGCGTCCAGTTCGGTGATGTAGGCGGCCGTCATCGCGCCGCCCAGCGAGCGGGCGCGATAGTTCTCCACCGGCTGGATCTCGACCTCGGGGCCGGTCACGGCGGTGGACGTCAGCACGAAGACGTGGTCGCCCCACACGATCGGCGATGCCCATCCCCGCCCGGGAATGTCGATTT
>CAJWMX010000340.1 GCA_913043805.1 uncultured Acidobacteriota bacterium
CGGTGATCGTCACGAAACCCAACCGCGGATCCTTGATTCGCAGTTCGAGCATGTCAGCAACGATGTGTCGGATCCGGTCTGCCAGTCGACGTTGCCGCGCAACATTCGCCATGTCTTTCTCCTGACTCTTCGTGCCGTGCTACAACGCGATGCATTCATTGGGCTGCTTAGGCCGGACGCTTCTTCTCTCGCATCTCGAACGTCTCGATGACGTCGTCCACCTTGACGTCCTGGTACGAGCCGAGGTTGATGCCGCACTCGAAGCCTTCGCGCACCTCGGTGACGTCGTCCTTGAAGCGCCGAAGTCCCGCGATGGAAAGGTTGTCCGCCACCACGGCGCCGTCGCGAATGAGTCGAGCTTTCGCGTTGCGCTTGACCTCACCGGACTGCACCAGGCAACCGGCGATCGTGCCGAACTTCGAGGACTTGAAGACCTCGCGCACTTCTGCCGTTCCGAGCTGTGCTTCCTCGAATTCCGGCTTCAGCATGCCCTTCAGCGCCGCCTCGATCTCGTCGATCGCCTGGTAGATCACGCTGTAGTACCGGACGTCGACGCCTTCGGTCGACGCGAACTCAGCGACCTTTCCTTCGGGTCGAACGTTGAACCCGAGAATGATCGCTTGGGATGCGCTCGCCAGCGTCACGTCGTTCTTCGTGATCGCACCGACACCTCGATGGATCACTCGAAGGTTGACGTCCTCGCCCACGTCGATCTTCATCAACGCGTCCTCGAGGGCCTCCACCGATCCGGACACGTCGCCCTTGATGATGAGGGTGAGCTCTTGCACCTCTCCCTTCTCCAAGGACTCCAAGAAGTCCTCGAGCGAACGCTTGACGCGGCTCTTCGCCAGTTGAGCGTTCCGCTCCCGGGCCTGCCGCGTTTGCGCGATGTGGCGGGCCGTTCGGTCCTCCTCCACGACCAGGAACGAGTCACCTGCGCCGGGCACCGACGTCAAGCCGAGAACTTGGACGGGCGTGGAGGGCCCGGCTTCCTCGACGGAATTGCCGGCATCGTCCAACATGGCGCGAACGCGACCGAACGCGTCTCCGGTCACGATGGAGTCTCCCTGACGCAGAGTTCCGCGCTGGACCAAGACGGTGGCCACCGGACCACGGCCGCGGTCCAGGTGCGCTTCGATCGCCACACCCTGGGCGTTCTGATGGGGGTTCGCCTGCAGCTCCAACGCCGCGTCGGCGGTCAGCAACACCGCTTCAAGGAGCGGTTCCATGCCCATCCCCTGCAACGCGGAGACATCCACGAACATCGTGTCGCCACCAAAATCCTCGGCAACAAGCCCGTACTCCGTCAACTGGCTGCGCACCTTCGTGGGATCAGCGCCTTCCTTGTCGACCTTGTTCACGGCCACCACGATCGGCACCTGCGCGGCCTGGGCGTGGTTCAACGCCTCGATGGTCTGCGGCTTGACTCCGTCATCCGCAGCGACAACCAAGATCGCGATGTCGGTCACCTCGGCACCACGTGCACGCATAGCCGTGAAGGCTTCGTGACCCGGTGTGTCGATGATCGTCAACGTGCGGTCGCCGTCGGGGGTGTGCGCCACGGCCTGGTACGCGCCGATGTGCTGCGTAATACCCCCGGCTTCCGCGCTGACCACGTTGGTTTTGCGAATCGCGTCGAGCAGTTTGGTCTTACCGTGATCGACGTGACCCATCACGGTCACCACCGGCGACCGCGCCTCGAGATCGCCGACCTCGCCCTCGTCCTCTCCGAATTCGAGGTCGAAGGACTCCAAGAGCTCGCGGTCTTCGTCCTCGGGAGAAACGACCTGCACATCGAAATTCAACTCCGTGCCCAACAGCATCAAGGTGTCATCATCGATCGACTGCGTCGCAGTCACCATCTCACCGAGACCGATGAGCACCTTGACCAGATCAGCCGGTGACGCATCGATCTTCTCGGCGAAATCGGTCAGCGACGCACCGCGCGGGAGCCGGACCGTCTCACCCGAACCCCGGGGCAGCCGAACGCCGCCGAGCGTCGGAGCTTCCATGTTGTCGAACTCTTGACGCTTGGCGCGCTTGGACTTTCGACCTCGGGACGGACGACCGCCCGGCTTGCCGAACGCCCCAGCGGTGTTTCCGCGCCCACCGGTGCGACCGAACCCACCGCGGCCGCCGGGACCACCGGGGCCGCCAGGTCCGCCAGGTCCGCCAGGTCCGCCAGGTCCGCCAGGTCCGCCAGGTCCGCCGGGGCCGCCGCGACCTCGGTAATCGTCACGTCCGCCACCGCGACCGCTCGGGCCGCCTGGTCCGCCCGGACCACCCGGACCACCGGGACCGCCGCGACCACGCGGGCCGCCGGGTCCACCGGGGCCGCCGGGAGCACCGGGAGCACCGGGGCGACCCGCAGGACGCCCGGGACGGTTGGGCATCGTCGACGGGTTGGGTCGCGGAGCGCCAGGAACGCCGGGTGCTCGACTCATGCCCGAGCCAGAGCTGTAGGGGTTGTTGCCCGGACGCGGGGTCGAACCGCTGGTGCCGAAGGGGTTGTTCCCCGGACGCGGGGCCGGCTTCGCTCCGGCAGCGGGAGCCGGCGGCGGAGCTGCCGGTGGCGCTGCGGGCGGCGTTGCAGGCGGTGCTGCGGGCGGTGCTGCGGGCGGTGCTGCGGGGGTTGCCGACTCACCGGCAGACGGTGCCTCGGCGGCAGCGTCGGATACCGACGACGATTCAGGCGCTTCTGTCGCCGCGTCTTTCGACGCTGCTGCAGTCGTCTTCTTGGTGGTCTTCTTCGCTGCCTTCTTGGTGGTCTTCTTCGCTGCCTTCTTGGTGGTCTTCTTGGCTGCCTCGCCCTCCGGGGCAGCAGGCATCGCATCGATCAGGCGCCGGGCGACCGGCGGCTCGATGGTGGATGACGCGGAGCGGACGAACTCGCCCATCTCCTGCAGTTTCGCAAGGACTTCCTTGCTCTCGACTCCGAGCTCTCGAGCGAGCTCATAGACCCGAACCTTGGACACGATTCTCCTGTCTTGGTCCGGGTGTGACCCGGACGACTAGATCGAACGCTGCATCTTCATGCTCGCGTGCTCATTGGGTGTTCATCTCCGTGCCACTCCTTCGTGGACGTCGTCAACGGTGCTGTCAGAGGAGGAATCTACAGCCTCGTCCCGAGGATCTCGGCACGCACCTGCGAGATGTCGACACTCGAGCCGGGAAGGGCCCGTAGGGCACGCGGGAGCGCCCGACGCTTCGCCGCCTCGTCGACGCACTCCTCCCGGGGGTGGATGTGTGCCCCGCGCCCGGGCTGATTTCGCCCACGATCCACTCGGCAGCCCGCCGGGGCGCTCGCATCGGCCACCAGCCGGACCAGGGAGGACCGGGGTGCTCGGCTTCGGCACCCGATGCACTGCCGGGTGGGTTCTGGCGGCGAACCCGCCACGTCTATTCGCCTCCGGAGGCCACAGTCGGATCTTCCCGATCCCCGGCCGGATCCGCTCCGGGCCCGCCATCGGGTCGAATGTCGATCCGCCATCCGGTTAGTCGCGCCGCCAGCCGCGCGTTTTGACCTTCGCGCCCGATCGCCAGGGAGAGTTGATAGTCCGGGACGAGAACCCGGGCCGCCTTAGCGTTGGGGTCCACGATCTCGACCGAGGTGACCCGCGCGGGCGAGAGTGCGTGGGCGATCATCTCGGCGGGGTCGTCGCTGTGGTCGACGATGTCGATCTTCTCCCCGCTCAACTCGCTCATGACGTGTCGCACGCGTTGTCCCTGCGGCCCGATGCACGATCCCTTGCCGTTGACGTCCGGGGCGTTGGAGCGAACGGCGATCTTGCTGCGATGCCCCGCCTCCCGAGCGATGGCCGTGATCTCGACGGTTCCGTCCGCGATCTCGGGCACCTCGAGTGCGAACAGCGCCCGCACCAGGTTCGGGTGTGTTCGGGACAACGTGACGATCGGACCTTTGAAGCCGCGCCGCACACCCGTCACCAGTGCTTTGATGCGCGCACCGTGCTCGTAGGTCTCCCCGGGGGCTTGTTCCTCCGGCGGAAGGTTCGCTTCGATTTTCCCCAGATCCACCCGGATCATCCGCGGGTTGGTCGATTGCTGAATAACCCCGGAAACCAGGTCGCCTTCCTTGCCGCTGAACTCGGTCATGGTCGCGTCGCCCTCTGCCTCACGCAGTCGCGACAGCAGCACTTGCCGAGCGGTCGCGGCCGCGATGCGCCCGAAGCCTTCGGGGGTGTCGTCGAATTCTCCGATCACCTCACCCTCGTCGTTGA
>CAJWMX010000341.1 GCA_913043805.1 uncultured Acidobacteriota bacterium
ACGTGGCCCTGGTGCCCGCCGCAACGGGCGCAGTGATACTCGGTACGCGGCAGAATCAGCTTGAAGTCGCGCTTGAAGCCAAGTCGGCCGTCGATGGCGTCGAAGAAGCTTGGCCAGCCGGTCCCACTTTCGTACTTCGAGGACGACTCGAACAGCGGTAGGTAGCAGGCGGCGCACACAAAGGTGCCGGTCCGCTTCTCCTGATTCAGGGCGCTCGTGCCCGCGGGCTCGGTGGCCTCTTTGAACAACACCGCGTAGGCGTCGTCAGACACCAGTCCGCGCCACTCGTCGACGGGTTTCTCAAGCCGCTCGATCTCGCTCACCCTGCACCTCCGTCGGCGTCGCCTCGCCACTCGTGGCATGCGCCGATGACCATCCGCTGAGAATATCACCGCGTTGGGGCGCCGTCGGGAACCGGCCACCCCAGGCTCCCGCGCGACGTCCCCTCCCATCAAGGGCGGTGGGTAGCCGCTGCTCGGTCTGACGCCGCCAGCCGCCATGCGTCACCTCCGGGGGCGCGGTGAATCCTGGCGTTGCCCAGGCGATTTCGCCGCGATCTCCCGTACCCGCTCCCGCGGAGATAGACGCCTGTTTCCATGAGTGACGCCCGCTCGGGGCACGGCCTACCCCGACTAGGGGCAGACGCGTTGAAAAACGGGCGTTTGGTCCCGTCGACTCCGATGGCACACGGCTTGTAGCGCTCCTGACCAAGCCGCCGAGGAATCCCCCACGGCGGGCTCGCGACCTCGGGTCGCCGACACAAAGAGTCGCCATGACAAAGCGCCGTATGCTCGCCGCCACCACCCTCGCAGCCCTGCCCACCTTCACAGCGGTATCGCAATCCGTCGCGCCTCTCGCGCCGGCCCTCGAGGCCGGGGCGCTGCAGGTCGCCAGCACGCCTCAGTGGGGCTGGGCCTGGGGCATGGAAGGCGGAGAGGCGCTCGCCTTCGGGCTGATCGGCGCCATCCAGTGCTCGCTCTTCGGACCGTGGTGAGGACTGGCGTGCAACATCACCGGAGCCCTCTAGCCTCGTCATCGCGCTGACCTTTTCAGGCGATGCGGAGCCCCATCCCATGGTCCCCTTCCCTCCCGATCCTTGTCGGGCTGAACACAGCGCTCACCACCGCGGCGATCTGTCTCGGCGCCGACCTCAGCGGGCTCGGCGCATCCTCGACGGTCTTCGGCGTTGGCGTGTCCTCCGGCGCCGCCTGCGACCGGGCCGCTGCGGTCACCACAATCCTCGGAGGCAACCTCCTGGTCGGTGGGGCGCTGCTGGCTGGGGCCTGCACGATGGGTGGCTTCACGCTGCTGACACTCCGGGTCAACGGGTTCATGCTGGGCGCGTCCGGCTCGCTCCTCCTGCAAGAGTTTCCGACAGCCTCACACCTCCTCTGGCGATACGCACCACTCGAATTCGGAGCGTTCGCGATCGTCGCGGGTACGAGCCAGCATCTGGCCCAGGGCGTCTTCCGAGGTCTCGCGTTCGACGAGGCCCCACCGTTCGGAGTGTCGCTTGTCGGTCTTGCCGCCTGGGCGACGCTCCTCTTCGTCGCGGAAGTCCTGGAGTCCGACGTGTACTGCCTGCTGCGGCGCGGCATCGGGGGGGGGTGAGATGAGCCCGACGCCGCCGCTACGAGCCACTGCTCAAGCTGGTGGGTCGCGCGCCCACGCCGGAAGAGACGCTGACCGATGTCGAAGAACGGTTGAAGGTTCGCGCTGTGCTGCCCCGGTTGAAACCGGACCAGGCCGCGCTCCTCGTGCTGCGTAGTCACGATCTCAGCTACGATGAACTGGCATCGGCGCTCGGCATGCAACCGACGTCGGTAGGAACCCTGCTTCGACGAGCCCGGCAGGCGTTCCGGAAGGAGTACCTCTCACGCCATGGCGACAGATGACGATCAGGAGCTCGAAGACTGGGTAGACGACCGGATGGCAACCCTAGAACCGAACGAACGGCCGGACGTGGACGCTGGCCTGGACGTCCTGCAGGACAGACAGACACGGCGCACTCCGTCGATCGGCGCGTGGATGGTGCTGGGCGCCGCGGTGCTCTGGGCTGGCGTGATGCTGGTGACGGTCGGTCCCTTGGCCCCCCAGCCGACTCCAGAGGCCAGCCTGTCGTTGGCCGAGGGCCCCGCGAACGACCGGTTTGCCCCCGCCGCGCCGCCACCGGTCGCGGCGGAAAGAACCGCACCGACCCACGCCGGAATCTTCGCGGTGGCCGATCGCACGCCGGCGCCCGACTTCTCGCTGCCCGATGCCGAGGGCGACACCGCGACGATGGCCGACTACGACGGCCGTGTGTTGCTCCTGAACTTCTGGGCGACGTGGTGTCAGCCGTGCAAAGCCGAGATGCCCTGGTTTGTCGCCTTTGAGGACGTGTTATCGTCCCAGGGCTTCTCGGTCCTGGGAGTGTCGGTCGATCAGCCCGGCTGGGACATCGTGCGGCCGTTCCTCGAGGAACGACCGGTCAACTACCGCATCGCGCTAGCCGACACCGCCGAGCGGGGTGCGCCGTTTGGCCCGATGACCATCCTGCCTACGACCTGGCTCATCGACCGCGAGGGTCGCATCGCATCCGAGCATATCGGTCTGGTAGACCGCGAGCTGCTCGAAAGCGAGATCCGGCAACTGCTGGCTGAATAGACCGCTCCAACTTCTGAGAAGATAGGCAAGCAGGCTGCCCGCGAAACCGGCCTGCCGGGCGCGCACGGCGCGCCCCCGCGGCACGGCGTGGGGCGTTCGGCTCCCACTAGCGCCGCGTGGGGTTTGGGGCGAAGCCCCATGGGAGTACGGTGGCCTATCAGATTGTGAACGCCCGGATCGTCAATGAAGGCGCCATCCACGGGGGCAGCCTCTCGGTCGACGACGGAAGAATCCTCGGCATCGACGTGCCGCCGCCTCCCGGCGCGGAGGTGATCGACGCAGCTGGCTCCTACCTCCTGCCTGGCCTGATCGACGACCAGGTGCACTTTCGCGAGCCCGGGTTCGAGCACAAGGCCACCATCGAGACCGAATCGCGAGCGGCCGTCTCTGGCGGCATCACCAGCTACATGGAGATGCCGAACACCAATCCGCAGACGGCGACGGCCGAGGCGATGGCCGACAAGCACGCGCGGGCGGCGGCCCGCTCGATGGCCAACTACAGCTTCTTCTTCGGCGCGACCAACGACAACCTCGAGGAGATCAAGCGTATCGATCCGGCGCTCGCCTGCGGCGTGAAGGTGTTCATGGGCTCGAGTACCGGCAACATGCTGGTCGACGATGAAACCGTCCTCGAAGGCATTTTTTCGTCGACACCGCTGGTCATCGCGACCCATTGCGAGCACACGCCGACGTTGAAGATCAACGAAGCAGCCGCCCGGGAGCGGTTTGGCGACGCCATCCCGTTCAGCCAGCACCCCATCATCAGATCGGTCGAGGTCTGCTACCGCTCCTCGAGCCTCGCCGTCGAGCTTGCCCGACGACACGGCGCTCGCCTGCACGTGCTCCACCTCACGACGGCACGCGAGCTGGAACTGTTCGATCGGGGTCCGGTGGCCGGGAAGCGGATCACGGCCGAAGCGTGCGTGCACCACCTCTTCTTCGACGATACGGCCTACGCCACCCATGGCTCACATGTGGTCTGCAACCCCGCCATCAAGACCACGGCGGATCGAGCCGCCATCTGGGAGGCGGTCCGCGACGATCGGATCGACGTCATCGCCACCGACCACGCCCCCCACACCCTCGAAGAGAAGGCGGGCCCATACGGCTCGGCACCGGCAGGGCTGCCGCTGGTGCAGCATTCGCTGCTGTCGCTGTTCGAGCATGTCGCGGCCGGGCGGTTCACGATGGAACAGCTGGTCCAGAAGACCTCGCACGCCCCGGCCACGCTGTTCGGGATTCGCGACCGCGGCTATCTGCGGCCGGGATACTGGGCCGATCTGGTCCTGCTCGATCCGAGCTCGCCCACCCCGGCTGACGCCCCGCTCCACGCCAAGTGCGGCTGGTCGCCCTTTGCCGGCATGCGCTTCAGCTCGCAGGTCAGGATGACCTGGGTCAACGGCGAGCTGCGGTATCAAGACGGACGCTTTCTGCCGGGCTCGGGAGGACGACGTCTGGAGTTCGACCGATGACGCTGAAGAACATCTCGATCGCCGGTACCGGGTTGTTGATGGTGCTGGCCGGCGCGGCGTACGTCTATCGGGCCGACATCGGCCTGGCGGTCATGACGATGCTGATCGTCCCAGGTCAC
>CAJWMX010000342.1 GCA_913043805.1 uncultured Acidobacteriota bacterium
GACCGCAGTTCGTTCGACCGAATCATCCAGGCGGGCGGGTTCATCTCGGTCAATACCGGAAGCGCGCCTGATGGCAACGCCATTCCGGTGCCGAAAGGTAGCTCGGACAAAGCCCTCGACGCGGCCGAGTGCATCGGGTGTGGCGCCTGCGTTGCGGCATGTCCCAACGCGTCGGCCATGCTCTTCACGGCGGCCAAGGCGGGCCACCTCGGGATGCTCCCTCAGGGGCAGGCCGAGCGGATGTCGCGCACGAAGAACATGGTGGCCACTATGGACGAGGAAGGGTTCGGCAGCTGCACGAACCACGGCGCGTGCGAAACGGTCTGCCCGAAGGAGATTGGGATCGACTTCATCGCACGACTGAATCGCGACGTCATCAAGGCCAGCTTTTCGAGGGATTAGCGCCGGCTGATCACCTTGTCGAGCGATTTGCGTTCGATGGCGGGGACGGTGGCGTCGGTCGCCGCGTGTCCCACCACCAGAATCAGGTAGGGCCGTTCGTTCTCCGGGCGGTCCAGAATCTCGTTCAGAAAGCGCATCGGGCTCGGGGTGTGCGTGAGTGAGGCCAGCCCCACCTGGTGGAGCGTCGAGATCAGCATGCCGGTCGCGATGCCGACCGACTCCTGCACGTAGTAGTGTTTTCGCTTTTCACCATCGGTCTCGATGCCATAGGTCTCGGCGAAGATGACGACCAGGCACGGCGCCTCTTCCAGAAACGGCTTGTGGGCGTCGGTACCGAGCGGAGCCAGCGCATCGAGCCACTCGTCAGGCGCCCGCCCCTCGTAGAAAGCGCGCTCCCCAGCCTCCGCCTCGGTTCGGATCCGTCGCTTGACCGCCGGATCCCTCACGACGACGAAGTGCCAGGGCTGCTGATTGGCGCCGCTCGGTGCCGACGCGGCCACCGCCAGGCAGGCGTCGATGACTCGGTCCGGGACCGGCCGGCTGGAGAAGTCACGCACGGTGCGACGCCGGGTTACGACGTCCCGAAGCGCATCGGCGTGCGTTTCGAGCTCGGCGTCCGTGCGCTGGGGAAGTCCCTGGAGTGGGATCCGCTTGGTCATCCGTCCTTCAACCGGGCAAAGGTAGCGCCCAGGTGCGATGCAGTGTCGTCCCAGTGGCGGTCGACCAGTTCGTGGGCGGCAAGCACCTCGTGCACGATTCGTCGCTGGACGCCGCGGCCCCGTCCGTGCACGAACCTGACCTCCGCCAGTCCCTCGGCGTGAGCCGCGTGCACATACTCGGCCACCACCGAGGCAATGTCGCGCGGCGCGAAGGTATGCAGATCGAGTTCCGGCTCGATCTGCACCCGGTGGGTCATCTGCGTGTGGCGCTACGCTTGGTCGCGGCGGTCTTCCGCGCGCGTGAGCGCTTCTCGTATCTCGCTACCACTTGGGTGGTCAGCCCCCCGCGAACCGAGAAGTCACCCACGACCTCCATTTTTCGTGGACGGCAGGCCCCGACCAGATCATCGAGAATCTGGTTCGTCACCGCCTCGTAGAAAATGCCGCGATCGCGGAAGCTGATGAAGTAGTACTTCAAGGCCTTCAACTCGAGACATGTGCGATCGGGGACATACACGATCCGGATCTCACCAAAGTCGGGCAGCCCCGTCTTCGGACAGAGCGACGTGAACTCGGGACATTGAATCCGTATTTCGAAGTCCCGGGAGGGTTCGGGATTGGGGAAGGTCTCCAGCGACTCGGACGACATTCGGGCATCTTACACCGGCCCACGAGCGCGGCTTGGCCATGGCCCAACGTCGTTGACACCAGAAAACTCAGCGCGCTAGCATTGCCTCGTCTTCCACGGAAGGCAGTTTGAGACCGCGATCCGGCGTGCATGGCGGTCCCGATCGGTTGGTTGCACGCCTAGTCAGGGGGGTCCCGATGGCCGATGGCCGAAGGATGGGTAAGACGGAGCTGTTTGCGCACTTCAGTGACAAGTTCGGAATGAAGCGCGCCGAGGTCCGCGACTTCTTCGATGAGCTGCAGAGCCTGTCGGAGGCGGAGTTGAAGCGGGCCGGCGAGTTCGTGCTGCCCGGTATGGTCAAGCTGGTTCGGCAGGAGCGGCAGGCCCGTATGGGTCGGAACCCGGCCACTGGCGCGCAGATTCAGATCCCGGCGAAGACCGTGGTCAAGGCGCGCATCGCGAAGCAGCTCAAGGACGCCGTACTCCCCTCGTAGGACGTCGCGTCTCTTCGTTCGACTTCCAGAAGCCGGCGGTCGCCGGTCTGAGCGCTAGTTGTGTCTCGTCCGCCGCTAGGCGGCCGCGGCTGACGCGCCTACCGGCATCCGGCTGTACACCGATGCGCGGACCAGGCTCGAGAGCTTGGTTTCCAGTCCGCTGACCGAGTCGGCGTCGAGGATCATGTGGTCCTCGGTCCCGAACTCGACCTCGGCGCAGAACTGCGACGGGCCCTTCACCGTACGTGTTTCGTAGTAGCTCGCGTTGACGGTGGTCGACTCGACATCCAGCTGAGTCTTCTTGATTAGCGTTTGAAACATCGTAGCCCTCCTTCTGCGATGGTCAGCTCCCCGCCTGCGCGGCCGCGGCGTCCGGTTGCTCGATTCGAGCGAACTTGAGCGAGAACGTGGTGCCGTTGCCGGCGCTACTCGTGACCGAGATCGCGCCGCCAAGCTGGTCGACGATCTTGCGTGAAATGGCCAGACCGAGACCGAGTCCCCGACGCTTGGTCGTGTTGAAGTCCTCGAAAATGTTCTCCAGGCGCGCCTGCGGGATGCCGGTGCCGGTGTCGCGGACCAGCACGCGCACCCGGTCGCCGTCGCTTCGATCGAGTTCAGGACTAGGTTGCGGTAGACCCGACCCAGAGCGAAGTTGTCGCTCTCGATGAAGAGTCGTTCCGTCGACAGGCGCACATCCAACCCGAGACCGGCGGTCTCGGCGAGTGGATGCATCGATTTGGCCACCTCGGCAATCGATCGGTTGATGTCGATCGGGAAACGCTCGAGCGGCATCGGTCGCGCCAGGTTCCGCAGGTTCTCGAGCACCCGCTTGATCGAGGTGAACTCGCGGTCGACGGTTCGACGGAACGTCGTGCGGTACTCCTCGTCGTCGAACAGCTTCACGATCAATCGGCAGCTGTTCCCGATGTTCTGAATCGGGTGCGAGAGGTCGTGAACGAGGCCGGCCGCGATCCGGTCTAACATCGCCTGCCGCTCCTGCCGCCTGACGTCCTCCTGCAGCTCGTCCAGCTTGTCGGCCATGGTGTTGAAGGACTGGCCCAGCCGATGCAGCTCGTCGGCGCCGCCGATGTCGACCCGCTCGTCGAGCCGGCCACTCGCGATCGCGTCGGTGCCCCCCTTGAGGGCGTGAATCGGACGGATGAACGACCACGCCCAGTAGTAGCCGAATCCGATCGTGGCAACCAGCGCCACCGCGATGACGATGCCGAGCTGCAGCTCCAGCTGGTTGGAGAGCGCGAACGCTTCGTCTGCGCTCTGTTCGACGATGACGGTCCACGCCGGCCAGGAGACGGCGGCGGCCACGGCCAGCTGTTCCCGCCCCGCCTCATCCTCGCACTCCCGGACGAGCGCTTCGTCCGGCGTGTCCGGGGCGATGGGGAGATCGGGACGAAGTCTCTACGTCGCGACCGCCTGCACCAGCTCGTGGTTCGATAGGTCTTCGGCGACAGCAATCCTGTGCTTCTGGTCCGGATCGCCGTGTGCGAGCAGGAGGCCGCGCTCCGCTGCCACCATCGCGAAGCCTTCCTCGCCGTTGGCCGCCGTCTTGATGCGGTAGCTGCCTTTGAGGATCGCCGTGAGCGTGTCCCGCATCCCCTCGTCGTCGTCGACGACGAGCACGGTTTTTCGCTTTGTGCTCATGGACTTACGGACCGAACGGGCATTGTAGGTTGGCGCTCGGCGCGAACACAAGACAGCTCGTCCCAGGTTCGCTTGACACCCTTTGAAGCCCGGGCATAAGGTAACGGCCCCATGCCAACCGATGTACTGATGCCTCAAATGGGCGAGTCGATCGCCGAGGGGACGATTGTCCGGTGGATCAAGAAGGTCGGCGATAACGTCGATCGCGATGAGCCGCTGTTCGAAATCTCCACGGACAAGGTTGATGCCGAGATTCCGTCGCCGCAGGGCGGCGTCTTGCTGCAGATCCGCACCGAGGTCGGCGAAACCGTGCCGATCGACACCGTCGTTGCCGTCATTGGCGAGGCTGGCGAGGAGGTGGTGGCCGCCGACAGCACGGCGCCCG
>CAJWMX010000343.1 GCA_913043805.1 uncultured Acidobacteriota bacterium
ATCGAGACGGTGAAGATGCCGGTGGTGGCTTCGGTCCACGGGCACTGCATCGCTGGAGGCACCGAGCTGACTCTGTGTTGTGATCTCGTCGTTGCCTCCGAGGACGCTACGTTCGGTCTCGCCGAGGCCCGCGTGGGCGTGATCCCGGGAGCCGGAGCTTCCGTGCGAATCACCCGCTGGGTGGGCCGCGCCATCGCAAAGGAGATCCTCATGTTGGGCGACCCGTGGCCCGCAAGCCAGGCCTACAGGGTGGGGCTGGTCAACCGTCTCGTCGTGCGGAGCGAACTTGAGACTGCAACCGCCGAGCTCGCCGCGTCGCTCGCCGAACGTAGTCCTCTCGCTCTCGCCGCTGCCAAGCGGGCCGTCAACATCGGAAGCGAGATGGATCTTGACCATGGGATCGAGTTCGTCCTCCAGGAGTTCGCCCTGTTGTTCGCCGGCAGTGACCAGAAGGAGGGCATGAAGGCGTTCCTGGAGAAGCGACCTCCGGAATTCAAAGGCCGATGACTCCCATCATCGTGCCCAAGGTCGGGCTCACCATCGAGGAGGTCGAGGTCGTCGAGTGGCACGTTGTGGAGGGAGAACAGATCGTGGCGGGGCAACCTGTGGTCACCGTGAACGCCGACAAGACCGAGATCGAGATCGAGGCACCAGTCGACGGCACACTGCTGACAATCGACATCCATCCAGGCGAGGTCGTGGCAGTCGGCGACCCGCTCGGCCATCTCGCTGCAACTGCCGGCACCCTTGAGGAGCCCCTTGCGTCCCGTGGCGCTGAGGCAATGCAACCGGAGCCCTCAGCGCCACCCGACATATTGCGAGCCGATGCGACACCCTCGCAGGTCCGCCCAGCCGATGGCCACACCCCGGCCCCGCCACCAGTGCATTGGCCCAGCCCCTCTCAAGTTCCGACCATCGAGCGGTCGGCAGCCACGCATGAGCGGGTCCGCTGCTCTCCCATGGCTCGGCGTCTGGCCGCAGAACGCCGCGTCGATATCCTCGGCATCAAGGGCAGTGGGGCGGGCGGGAGAATCCTCGCTCGAGACATTCCGAACCCGGCGTTGCAGCGCCCAGCACCCGACGGATCAGGAGAGAAGCACTTGGTGCTGCGGGCGAAAGTTGACGTCACAGAGGCATTGGGACTCCTCCGCAGTACCGATATCAGATTCGAAGATCTCCTCGTCTGGGCGGCGCTCGCAGCGATCGATGACGTGCCGTCCTTGGACACGTCGAACTGGTCGGTTGCGCTATCACGGGACCTCGATGGCGCGGACGCTATCTTCCTGCCCCTTTGCGGGGTCGCCCCCATCGATGTCGTTGCGGCTGAAGTGGTACAGGCAAGAAGTGCACCCCCGACCCATCCGCTTCCAGCGGCACTATTCGTCCTTGACATGAGTCAGTCCGGCCTTGACTCGGTCGACGCACCGGTCCCATCAAGCGCCGCGGCTGTCGCTGCCGTCGGCGCCATCCAGCGTGCGACTTTTGTCCGCCGGGGCCGCCTCGTGGAGCGGCCGCGGGTGTCAATCAGCCTGAGTGTCGGCACGGGCCGGATGTCAGGGTCTACAGCGGGCGAAATGCTCCGCCTCTTTGCGGGTCGACTGGCGTCTGCCGGCGACCTTTATGCGCAGAAGAACATCATCTGAGCGCGTGCCGCCTAGAAGATAACGACGCACCCCCACACGTTCAGGCGTGTGGGGGTGCTCTCGTGGACCCATCTGGATCGAGCCTCCAAAATGGCCCCCGACGCGCCCCCCGGTTCGACGGAGCGTTGCCCCCTGCCGGAGATGCTTCTGATTGCAGGGATCGCGGGGGAAACTCGCGTAGTCGCGGGTGCCTGGAGGCCGCGTCTGGTAACACGGGTTCGAATCCCGTACGGGGTGCAAAGTGGCCGGCCCGATCGTGGGCCGGCCCTTGCGTTTCTAGGCGAGGGCCATTTCCACTCGAGGGGCTTCCATTCCGACTTCTGGTTGACGAACCTCTCCCAGTAGTGGGACGCTCATTAGCGAGCGGTGGCCCTTGCCTTCGCCAAATTGGAAGGTGGAGAGCCATGCCTCTGTGCGTGATTGAACGATCAATGCCAGGAATGGGGGCGATGGGTCCCGAGGATTTGCAGGGTGCTGCCGCGCACTCCAACGCGACTTTGGAGGCGATGCGGGCTGAGGGTAAGGACATCAGCTGGAGGCATTCCTACGGGACGGCCGACAAGTCCTTCTGTATCTACGAGGCGGCCGACGAGGGCCTCGTGCAAGAGCATTCCGAACGGAGCGGCTTTCCGGCTGATGTCATCTCTGAGGTCGCTGGGATCATCGGGCCGGAGACTGCCGAAGGCTGAGCGCCGCGGTCACCGCGCTGCACCGCCGTCAGGCCTGCGCGTATCTGTACCGAAGACGTCAGGGAAGACACCACACTCCCGGGTGAGAGGTAACTGTCCACCCGCTTCGGGTGCTGCCGGCTTGCGGGGCCTCCAGATGGGTGGGCGGGACTTCAACTCACGGCGGTCGAGCGAGAGGGGCTCTGGGGCGGCCCTCGCGGAGAATCGTCGTTTCGGCTACGCGGCTAGGACCCGCTGCCCCCCGTGTGGCCACCTCGCCCCCCGGGTCCGTTGCCCCCCCTGTAGCGAGAACCCAGTCGTTGCAGGCAAAAAAGGACCTTTCGATCCTGAGATGGCCGCAGCGGACCTTCTCCAGGCTTGATGCCGCCAGCTGATAGACGGATCCGCCCCCGGTTGGGTCGGGTTGGACGACAGATTGGATTTCTCTGATGCAGGCAGCGTTGATCACGGGGGCGAACCGACTCGAGTTGCAGGAATTCCCCTATCCGACTCCAGAGGCGGGAGGGGTTGTCGTCGAGATTGGCTACTGCGGTATCTGTGGGACAGACGTCCACGCTTACCGATCCGGTCGGCCCTATCCCCCCGCAGTCTGTGGGCATGAATGGATGGGCGTCGTTTCTGCTGTCTCCCGCGGTATCCGTCGACTCAGCGAAGGAGATCGAGTGGTCGTCGCCGTGCCCCCGGCTTGCAGGGAGTGCGTCCATTGCCATCAGGGTCGGGAGGACCAGTGCCGGTCGGTCCGGTCAGTCGCCACTGGTCGCGACCCGCAAGCTCCTGCCCATGGTGGATTCGCTCCGGCAATCGGCGTATCGGCTGAACGGGTCGTTCTTGCCGAGCCGGCACTCAGCGACGTCGAAGCCGCCCAGGTCGAGCCGACGACGATCTCAGTGCACGCCGTTCGGCGAAGCGGAGCAGGGCCTGGAGACCTAGTCGTCGTTCAAGGGGCCGGTCCTATTGGACTATCCGTGCTCCAGGTCGCGAAGGCGAACGGAGTGGATGAAGTGCTTGTCGTCGAACCCAACGAGGATCGCCGGGCCCTGGCACGAGAACTCGGAGCCGATCTGGTGGCCACCCCGGAGACGGCATCCGAGGTCGTCCTTGACCACACTCGGGGTTTGGGAGCAGATGTCGTCATCGAATGTGCTGGCTTGGTCGACACCGTCCAATCTGGGATCGATTTCTGCCGATCCGGGGGGACTATGTGTCTCGTGGGCATAGCCGACGGTCCGGTACCGATCATCCCGCGAGAGCTGATAGCCCGTGAGGTGACTCTGGTATCAGCCTTGGCCTACCTCCACGAAGAGTTCCGCATGGCAATGGAGTTGATCGCCGATGGCCACGTTCGACTCCAGCAACTTCACTCTTCGACCATCGGTCTTGGTGACCTTCCAACGGTGATCGAGCGGCTGGCGGGAGGAAGCGCCGAGACCAAGGTTCTGGTCGACCCGAGCCTCTGAGCCGTCCTTGCCTATTGTCAGGTGGCTTCAGGTCGTGCAGGTTCCTGAGCGGAACCGGACATCTGATCTCGACGCTGGGTCGCCCAGAATCATGAAGGGTTGCTGTCATGAATATTGGTTCGATATCAGAGAAGTGGGCACGCCAGACGCCCGACAGCGAAGCCATCATCGATTCGACGACAGGGCGACGAATCACCTTCGCGGAGCTCGACTCTGGTGTACGCAAGCTAGCGAATGCCCTGATCGGTCTCGGGTTGGAGAAGGGGGATCGGGTCGGGATCCTCAGCATGAACAGCATCGAGTACTGCACGCTCTACTTCGCATGTGGTCGTGTCGGACTAATCGCCCAGCCCATGAACTGGCGGCTATCCCCACCTGAGTTGAAAAGGGTCGTCGACAATGGCAAGCCCCGCGTATTCATCACACAGAGCCAGTA
>CAJWMX010000344.1 GCA_913043805.1 uncultured Acidobacteriota bacterium
CCCGCCCTACTGGGGCCGCTACGTGTTTCACGACAACAACCGTGACATCAACTACTCGCAGCTGAGCATGCGGGCTCTCCTCGAGTGGTATCTCGACTGGCGGCCGCCGATCATGCACGACCTGCACGAGTCGGTGCCGTTTCTCTACACCTTCAGCGGACAGGCGCCGCAGAACCCCAACCTCGACCCGATCGTGTATGGCGAGCTACCCTGGTTCGCGAACTTCGAAATGGCGCAGCTGACCAAGTACGGCATGCCGGGCGCCTGGACGCATGGGTTCGTGGACATGTGGTCGCCCGGCTACCTCGGCTTCATGGCCTCGAACCACAACGGGCTGGTGCGGTTCTACGAGACCTACGGAAACGGCGGCGCCACGACGATGAAGCGCCACCTCAAGACCGAAGACAACACGCCGGAGCAAGCGCGTACCAGCCGGGAGTGGTATCGACCCTCGCCTCCCTACGAGGAGGTCGAGTGGTCAATGCGTAACAACACCAACTACAGCCAGACGGCGGCGCTCAGCGCCCTGCAGCTGGCTGCCAGCAACCCCGACGTGATCCTGGAGAACTTCTATCGCAAGAACCGGAACGCCATCGAGGAAGGTCGCACCAAGACCCCGCGTGGGTGGGTCGTGCCGGCCGGCCAGCGGGACATGACCCGCGTGACCCGGCTCGTCAACTTCCTGCGTGTGCAGGGCATCGAAGTGGGACGCCTGGACGCCGACGTCACGCTGGAAGACGAGACGGTGCCGGCTGGCTCGTATGTCATCAAGCGGGATCAGCCCTACGGTCGCCTGGCCAAGATCATGCTGGACCTGCAGGAGTTTCCCGACGAGAGCCTCCGCACCTACGACGACACCGGCTGGACGCTCGGCCTGATGCAGCAGGCCGAGGTGCGCGCGATCAACGACGAGGCGGTGCTCGACCTTCCGGTGGAGCCGATCGGTCGGGCCCGGGACGTCGGCACGCTGAGGGGAGAGGACGCCGAGTTCGGCTACGCGGTCGCGCACTACGGGGCCACCAACATGGTGACACTCCGCTACCGGCTGGGCGCGCTGGCGGTCGAGGCCGCCCAGTCACCGTTCGAGACGGGAGGCATCAGCTTCCCGGCCGGTTCCCTGGTGATACCGAGACCCGCAGGCGCCGCTGACCGCGACCGGCTCAAGCTGGCAGTGGAGTCGCTCGGATTGACGGCGGCCACCCTGAACGAGCGACCGGACATACCGACCCACGAGATGGACCTGCCCCGGCTCGCCATGTTCAGCACCTGGGGCAATACCCAGGAGGTGGGCTGGGTCCGCCACGCCTTCGACCAGTACGAGATTCCGTTCGACCTGATCTTCAAGGAGCGGGTCCTGGCCGGGGCGCTCCGGGACGACTTCGACGTCATCCTGGTCCCGAATCAGGGTCGCACCGGCAAGGGGCTGGTGTTCGACATCGATCCGAGCCGCGGCCCGCTGGCCTACACGAAGACCGAGCGCTATCAGTATCTGGGCGACTACGGCTCGTCCGAGGACATCACCGGCGGCTTCGGTATCGAAGGCGTGCTCGAGCTGCAACGGTTCGTCGACGAGGGAGGCGTGCTGATCACCCTGGGAGCCGCCAGCTACTTCCCCCCAGAGTTCGGAGTGACCCGTCAGATCGACGCGCGCCGCCCCGCGGCCGGATTCTACGCGCCCGGTCCGATCGTGGACACCGAGATCCTGCAGCCGACGCATCCAATCTTCTATGGCTACGAAGGCACCGACACCACGGTCCGCTACGCCAACGGGCCGCTGCTCCAGGTGCCCCGACGGTTCCGTGACGACTGGGTGCTGATGCGCTTCTCCGGCTCGTCGCGAAGCGGGCACTTCCGAGGGGTCAACCAGATCGACGATCGACCGGCCATCGTGAATGTCCCGCACGGCGGTGGGAGGGTAGTGCTGTTCGCGACCAACCCGTGCTACCGGTGGCAGAACCACGGCGAGTTCACGATGCTGTTCAACACCATCCTGCACTTCAACGACCTGGAAGCGCGGCCGGCAGCCGACGAGACCGACGCACGGCAGTAGGGTGGCGGACATAGAATAAAGGCGGTCATGACTTGGCGACACGGCCGCCGGATCGTCACAGTCGTGGGCGTGCTCTGCGCGCTGTCGGTCCCGGCGCGTCCGGCGGACGCCCAGTCGGCGTCGCGGCGGGCGCTCCTCGACCAGTACTGCGTCGCGTGCCACAACGCACGCACGTTGACGGCCGAGCTGGCGCTCGACACCGTGGACGTCGACGACGTCACCGCCGCGCCCGACGTGTGGGAGAAGGTGGTCCGCAAGCTGCGCGCCGGCGCCATGCCGCCCCTCGGACGGCCGCGACCGGACCCACCCGCCTACGAGGCGTTCACGGCAGGACTCGAAGCCGCCATCGACACCGCCGCGATCGACAGCCCCAACCCGGGGCGGACCGAGGCGTTCCACCGGCTGAACGGCACCGAGTATCACAACGCGATCCGGGACCTCCTCGACCTCGAGGTCGATGTAGCGGAGTTGCTCCCAGCCGACGGCGCCAGCTACGGGTTCGACAACATTGCCGGTGTGCTGGGCGTCTCTCCGACCCTGCTCGAGGGGTATCTGCGAGCCGCGCGGAAGATCAGCCGGTTGGCCGTGGGGCGCCCCGTGCCCTCCGCTTCCACCGAGACATTCAGGGTCACCAACGACCTGTCGCAGGATGACTGGGTCGACGGCATGCCGTTCGGTACGCGAGGGGGAGCCACCTTCGAGCACCAGTTCCCGCAGGACGGCGACTACGTGTTCCGGGTGAGCCTGGCTCGCGGCACCGGCGGCCAGCTGCGAATCTTCGACCTGGCCCACACTCTCGACATCAGCCTGGACGGCGAGACCGTGCAGACCTATACCGTCGGAGGCGCGCCGCCCGACGCGCCGCGAGGCAGCGACGAGTATCGCGCCTGGCAGGCGACGCAGCGGACCGCCGACAACGAGTGGGAGTTCACGGTGCCGGTGGCCGCGGGCCCCGGGACGATCCGGCTGACCTTCACCCGACATAGCTGGGCGTATGCCGAAGGAGTCCGTCAGCCGTATCTGCGCCCCTACACCGCCGTGGACACGCGGCAGCAGCCCTACCTGGGAGAGCTGACCGTCACCGGACCGTTCGAGACCACGGACACACCGCCGGCCGCACCGACGCCGAGTCGCGAGCGGATCTTCGTCTGCCAGCCCGACGCCGGGGCCTCGGCATCGCAACAGACAGACTGCGCGCGCCAGATCCTGACGACCCTGGCTCGTCGCGCCTATCGCCGCCCGCTCACGGCGGCGGACCAGGACGCTCTGCTCGGCTTCTTCGAAGACGGGCGCGCGACGGACGGGTTCGACGCCGGCATCGAGTTGGCGCTGCGGTGGCTGCTCGCCAGCCCGGAGTTCGTGCTCAGGGTCGAACGCGACCCCGATGGTCTGCCGCCAGGATCGAACTACACCATCAGCGATCTCGAACTGGCCTCACGCCTGTCATTCTTCTTGTGGTCGAGCCTACCGGACGACGAGCTGATCGCGCTCGCCGCCGGGGGACGCCTCAGCAAACCGGATGAGCTCGAGCGGCAGACCCGGCGCATGCTGGCCGACCCGCGCGCGCGGTCACTCGTCACGAACTTCTCGAGCCAATGGCTCTACCTGCGAAACGTCCCGGCGGTCTATCCCGACGAGGACCTGTTTCCGCACGTCGGCGAAGCGCTCCGCCAGGCGATGCAGCGGGAAACGGAGCTGTTCCTCGACAGCGTGTTCCGCGACGACCGGAGCGTGCTCGAGCTGTTGACGGCCGACTACACGTTCGTCAACGAGCGGCTGGCGCGCCACTACGACATCCCGCACGTCTACGGCAGTCACTTCCGCCGCGTGTCACTCCAGGACGCGCCTCCTGCGCGGCGCGGGCTGCTCGGCCACGCCAGCGTGCTGGCGGTAACCTCCTATCCGAACCGGACGTCGCCGGTCCTGCGCGGGAAATGGGTGCTCGAGAATCTGCTCGGGACACCCCCCGCCGCCCCACCGCCTGATGTCCCCGACCTGGAAAGCACCACCGACGGCGGCGCCGCCCTCTCGATGCGAGAGGCGATGGAACAGCACCGGGCCAACCCGGTCTGCGCGAGCTGCCACCGGATGATGGACCCGCCAGGGTTCGCCCTGGAGGAGTTCGACGCCGTAGGCCGCTATCGGACGCGGTCGGAAGCCAACACCCGGAT
>CAJWMX010000345.1 GCA_913043805.1 uncultured Acidobacteriota bacterium
TTCACCACTGCGGGCCAGATCGTCGACGACGGCTGGACCGCCGAGATGCGGATCCCGTTCAAGAGCCTCCGCTACCCCGGTGGCGGCTCTGGTGAATGGGGTCTGCAGATCACGCGGATCATCCGGGAGATCTCGGAAGCACAGGCCTGGTCACCCATCTCGCGAGGCATCCAGGGGCAGCTCACCCAGTTCGGGCGACTCGATGGCCTGTCGGGGCTCTCGACCAGCCGCAACCTCGAGTTCCTTCCCGAGATCACGGGCATCCGCTTCGGGTCGCTCGACACGGCCGATGGGGAGTTCTCCGATCAGAGCCCAGACGGCGACGCCGGGCTGAGCGTGAAGTACGGCATCACGCCCAACCTCACCGCCGACGTCACCTTCAACCCGGACTTCTCGCAGATCGAGTCGGACCGGCCGCAGATCGAGACCAACCAGCGGTTCGCGCTGTTCTTCCCAGAACAGCGCCCGTTCTTCCTGGAAGGACAGGAGATCTTCGCGACCCCGACCATCACGAACCTACTCCACACGCGGACCATCATCGACCCGCGGTTTGGCGGGAAGCTGACCGGCAAGGTGGGTCGCACCACCATCGGGGTGCTGGCGGCCGATGACGAGGCGGGCGGCCTTCTTGGCGCCCCGCTCGACTCGCAGTTGGGTCGTACGGCGCAGACCTTCGTCGGCCGGGCCCGGTATGACCTCTACTCGGAGTCCTACCTCGGGGCCATCGCCACGGCCCGGGAGTTTGGCGATGACTTCAACCGGGTGGCGGGGGTCGACGGCCGCTTCCGACTGGGACGCACCCACCGCCTGAGCTTCATGGCGGTCGGCTCGACTACCGAGGCCTCCGAACAAGGAGAGTTGACGGGCGCCGTCATCGAAGCCGACTACACCCGACAGGGCCGCAACCTGGGCTATGGGGCGTCCTACAGCAGCGTCGGACCGGAATTCCGGTCGGCGGCCGGCTTCCTGCCGCGCCTCGACTATCGCCAGGCGATGGGCAACGTCTCGTATCGGTTCTGGCCCGAGTCGGCGCTCATCACCTGGGGCCCCACGGTCGAATATCTTCGGCTCTTCGACCACGAGGGTGTGCTGCAGGACGAGCAACTGCAGGCGCGGGCGAGCTTCTCGTTCGAGAACAAAGTTTCTCTGAATGCCACCGTGAGCCGGGATCTGGAGCGGTTCAGCGAGATCGACTTCCGCAAGACCGGCTACGGGTTCTTCGGGGTCTGGAGCCAGCGGCTCGTCTCGTTCCTCGGCGGAATGAACTGGGGTGACGGGGTCCTGTTCAGCGACAACCCGTTCCTCGGACGGAGCCTGGTCGGCAACTTCCAGATCAGCGCCCGGCCAACGTCTCGGCTGCGGGCCGAGTTGGTGGGGATCTTCAGCCAGTTCGTCGACCCGACCGACGACTCTGAGGTGTTCGACGTCAAGATCTTCCGCACCCGCGCCACCTATCAATTCACCCGACGGATGCTGATGCGACACATCCTCGAATACAACACCGCGTCGGTGACCCTGGGGAACAACATGCTCCTCACCTACCGGATCAACGCCGGCACCGTCGCCTTCCTCGGCTACGACGACCGCTTCCAGGGCGGCTCGCTGATCGACTCGTTCCTCTTCGATACCCGCCAGCTCCAACGCACCAACCGCGCCGTCTTCGCGAAGGTGTCGTATCTGTTCCGCTACTAACCGCCAAACTGCGGCCCCGGGGTAATCATGGCCAAAGTTCTTGAGGTCGCCAGCGCTACCTCGACTGGTGACAAGCGCTCCGGGCCATTGGACAAGCGTCACCTAAAGAGGTCAATATATTTGCCTCTGATCGAAACTGTTTCGATCCTGTATCAGCTTCGGAGACAATAACTTACAGAGACATCGACCTTCACGAGATACTGGCACGGAATGTGGACTTCTTCTGGCCTAGATGTGACGGGCGGACGACCGTCTTGGACAGGAATGGAGGACACGATGACACGCGAACACACGATGGAACGTCGGATGGCCGGGTTATTCCTGACGATGCTCTTCAGTGTCGCGACTGCCGCGACCGCGGCGACCGATGCCGACCTGACCCGAGAGGTCGAGAAACGTCTTGCCGACAAAGAGGTCGTCGGCTTCAACGTTTCGGTCCAGACCAAGGCTGCCGAGGTCACGCTTCGGGGCGAAGTGCCCAGCCTCTGGCATCGGGAATGGGCTATGGAAGAGGCGTGGAAGACCGACGACGTGGTGAGCGTCGTCAGCTACCTCACCATCCGGGATGCCGAGAGCGCTCCCGACATGGCAAGGAACGTGGCCCAGGCGATCAGGGGCTACGGCTACTACACGGTATTCGACTACGTGACCGCCGAGATCCAGGACTCGGTCGTGACCCTGCGTGGTGTGGTCACGCATACGCCAGACAAACCGTCCGACCTGCGCGAACAGGTCTCGAAGGTGCCCGGCGTCAAGGGTGTAGTGGTCGACCTGGAAGTGCTCTCGCCCAGCAGCGGCGACTGGCAGATCCGGCGGGTGCTGGCTCGGAACATCTATGGGGTGGCGACCTTCGAGCGCTACCTGGGGGTAAACCCTGGAATCCACATCATCGTCCGTAACGGACACGTGACATTGCGTGGCGCGGTGCTGACCCACGGCGATCGTCTCCAGGTCGAGTCCGCGGCACGGCGCACCTTCGGCGTCATCAAGGTGCACAACGAGCTAAAAACCAAGGAAGACCTGGAAAAGGAAGCGACGCTTCTGGAGACCAACTCCAAGGCGGCGGCCGTCGATTGACGACTCATCAAGCGAAGCGGCAGGCCAACGGCCCGCGGACACCCATCGGAGGGCGCCCGCGGGCCGTTGCCATGTCAGGGAACTGGCCGAGCCGGCGCCCCCAACAGCAGTCGGTTCTTCTCGGTGATCTCGTCCGGAATGATCTGGGTCCAGACCCGATAGCCGAATCGCTGCAGACGCATCGCCCGCTCGATATCGATCGCGAGCGGACCGTCGACCCAGCCACCCAGTAGGCCGGTCGCTCCCGACTCCAGGTGGTGACAACACGGCAAAACGCCCACCCTGGCGCCGACATCGGTGGCGCGGTCTAGCACCATGTCGGTCAGCCGTCCACAGGCGTGACAGGACACTACGAGGTCTGAGGCCATGAGCGGGAACGAGGCGAGGTCGCCCGGCTCGAACGACACCCGGCCACGCAGTCGAGGCCAGACGGAGACAAGCGCCTGCTGAACGCGCGGCGCCGACCTCGGCGCCACCGGGTCGACCACGACTGCCTCGGGCGACGTATCGTCGAGAAGGAGCAGGATCTGCCCCAGCAGACCGTGCCCCCCGGCAAGATCGACGATCCGGCCGCCCCTGAAGCGTCTTCGCACACGACGCGCCACCTCCCACGCTTCATACAACTCCCGACGCGGCAGACAGCCTGCAGAGACCACCGCGCGACCAATCCGGTCGAACAGACGCTCGCTCGGGAACCGACGCAGGTCCTTGTCGGTAAGCCGTCCACGCGCAGCCTTCGAGAACTTGGTGGTCACCGCGATTCGTAGCGCTCGGGCAAAGCTGGTTGGAAGGTGGGCGGACTCCAGTGGTCAAAGCCCTGGAGAAACTCGACGGTCTCCTCCAGGGTCGCCGCCCCCTGGGTGTCGAGCGCCCGGCGCCACGCTTCCCAGTCGCGGCCATTTCCGCCCAGCAACACCGCCTGACCGCGGCGCATGGCGCGATAGTGGTCGTAGCTGGCATAGCGCACCATCGTGACCATCTCGTCGTAGTCGTGACTTTCCTCGGTTCGGCTCGGCGCATCCGGATAGATCACCTTCCACTGACCGATGGGTCTGGCCCCGAGCTTCTCCTCGTAGGGCCACACCGACGCGAGGGTCGTCTCCAGGATGCGTTCGAAGCTTCCTTTCTCGATCCGGGCGTAGCGCAAGGCGATGGTAGCCACGCCGGGCTGCTCGACATCGTTCCGCACGGCGATCACGTCGTCGTCCGGACCGGGCACACCGGTGCCGATCTGTTCGTACTCCTCGGCGAGCCCGGGCAGAAACTGTGGCTTGATTGTGGCGGTCAGCCCTTGTAGGAAATAGCCGCCCTTCGACCCCTGGGCCACCTCGCGACGGAGCCGACCGGCGAGGCCGCTGCGAGCGAGATTGGGCCCATTCCCCGCCAGCGTCTGGGACAACGGTCCACGCGTGTAGCGCCAGTGCTCGAAGCTGGCGTATCGGGCCAGCCGAT
>CAJWMX010000346.1 GCA_913043805.1 uncultured Acidobacteriota bacterium
GGTTCTCAGCGAAGTGCCAGTTGCCCTGGATGATGGAGAGCGTGGGGGTGAAGTAGGCGCCGCTGTCCAGGCACATCTGGATGAACTCGGCACTGGGGTCGGGGTCGTCCACCGGCGCTCCCGAGCCCGGGCCGAAGGTCAGCACCGTGCTGTGAAGGAAGTCGGTCAGCCCAGCTTCGATCAGCTGTCGCCCATCGGCCTCCTCGTCGATGTGCGCCACCGGGATGGCGCCGTTGGCGATCGCCTCTTCGACGATGGCGCTCCGGATCTCGGGCGTGATCTTCCGGTCCGGCTCGGCCACCTCGTTGACCCACATCTTGATGAAGTGGACGCCGAGGTCGGTCTGACTCCGGACCAGCTGTCTGGCTTCCTCCTCGGTCTCGGGCGCGTTACGCCCGGCGGCGTTGAATCCACCGGGTCGCGAGAAGCCCATCCCGGCGGTGAAGGTGCGTGGCGCGTCCGGTCGGTCGGCCGAATCGAGGAGGATGGCGACGCGCTCTGGCGTGTCGCTGCCGGTGCTCCGGGCCGTCGTCACGCCCCAGTGCAACTGGGCGTCGAACTGGCGCTCGATTTCTTCGGCGCCCTCGCGGTAATGGACGTGCAGATTCACGAGTCCGGGCATGAGCGTCTTTCCCGTCAGGTCCACGGTCTCGGCCCCGTCGGGGACCGGGGTCGTGTCCCGCGGACCGGCGCTCTCGATGCGTCCGTCGCGGATCACCACCACCGAGTCGGCCACCGGCGCGCCGCCCGTGCCGTCGATCAGTTGCGCGCCCACTAGGGCCACGCCGCTCGGCTCGACCGGTTCCGCCTGACCCTCAGGGGCCGTGTTGCCGCCGCACCCTGCCGCCAGCAGGGCCACTCCGATGATGGTCGCTCCAAATCGTGTCATGACGCCGAATTGTAGTCGGTCGGGGTCCGGTTGAGGAGTGCGGGCGTCCCGGACGCCGCGGTTACTCCGCACGTAGCGATCTGACCAGGTCGATCTGCACGGCCAGCGTCTCGTTGATGAGGATGACCCCGGGCGCGCTCCCATCGTCACCGTCCTCGAACCTGCGCCTTCGGAGCAACGGAATACCGAGCGCGTCGAAGTAGCCCGGCGAGCGACCAGATATAGGCGGCGGTCTGGGAGAAGTTGTGGGCCATATGGGAGGTGAAGGCTCCTCTTGAGCGGCCCAGACACGTTCGGGCCACAGGCGGCTCTGCACTTGACCGTGTCTGGCAGCGGAGTACAGCGGGGATTATCTCTGACTCAGCTACTGAGTCAACGTCGCCCGCCGCAGGGGGAGACGGAGACCCGTCGATTCACTTGAACTGGCCGGTCAGCTTCGGCGTCGCAGGGACAGTTTCAGCGACAGTCCCATAGAGCGGGCGACTCTTGGCCGCCTGCCACGATCCCGTAACTCGTTCAAAAGAAATGGTGCCGGAGGTGGGGTTCGAACCCACACGGACCGAAGTCCACGGGATTTTGAATCCCGCGCGTCTGCCAGTTTCACCACTCCGGCACGGAGGGGGCGGCCCGTCGACGCGTGGCGCCGAGGGGGCTAGGGGCGCACGCGGCCGTCGGCGCGCCACAGATGCAGCGTGCGCATATTGCCACGATCGTCCGGGAAGTTCACGGTTTCTTCCGGGTCCCAGTCGCCCATGCGGAAGGCGTGCGACACGATCCGTGAGCCTGGCGCCAGCTGTCGGGTCAGGATGGGGCGAAGCCGCCGGTTCGACGACGACAGCAGATAGAGCGTCACGACCGAGGCCTCGGAGACGTCGGCGGCCATCGCGTCCTGCTGGATGAAGGTGACGAGGTCCTCGACGCCCTGGCGCTTGGCATTGGCGTTCGCCTCGGCGATCCGCTCAGGGTCGAAGTCGATGCCGACCCCACGGGCCCCGTAGCGGAGGGCGGCCGTGATGACGATACGGCCGTCCCCGCACCCGAGGTCGTAGACCACGTCGTCGCTCGTGACCTCGGCCAGCTCCAGCATCCGATTGACCACTTCCTGGGGTGTGGGCACATAGGGCGCCAGGCTCTCTGGATCCTGGGCGACCACCGAACTCGACGATGGTGGCGCCAGCAGCACCAGGGCCAGCAGCATGGCCAGTACCGTCCAGGCCGCGGGTGACGTCGCAGGGCTCTGCATCGTAGATCCTCGCTCTCGGTCTCGTCTTGCGCGCCCCTACTTTACAGTACTTGGCCACGGGGCCAGACCGACCCCGCTGGCGCCTGAAGTTGATACAATTCTGTTGTTTTATGTCCAATGACAAAAAGTCGTTATCTGCTCAGGTGTGTCCGGATTCGATTACGAAAACGAAATTCCAGCCGGCGTCAGGTTGCGCCAGTCCGCGCAACCGGCTGCAACGTCAGGAATTTAGACACCGATAAGTGCACAAGAGTGGGGCACTTTTTTTAGTATTCAAAAACCCCTAACTATCTATTTTCACTAGGTTTGCAGTTGATCTGTGACGCAGAATACGCTACCATTGTAAGGCTCGGAAGGACGGAAAACTCGGATCCAACTGGGGGCAATGTGAAATTCGAGGTTGGCGACAAGGTCATTTACCCGAATCACGGTCTCGGGGTCGTTGAGCGAATCGAGACCCGCACGATCATGGACACCACGTGTGGGTTCTACTCGCTGCGCATGGCCGATAGCGACACGATCGTGCTCGTGCCGGTCGACAACGTCGAGGGCGTGGGCCTTCGGCGGGCGATTGGCGACAGCGAAGTGAAGAAGCTCTTCACGCTGCTCGGCAACGGCAAGATTGACAACCATCAGAACTGGAAGGGGCGCTTCAAGGACAACTCGGACAAGATGCGGACGGGGTCGATCTATGACGTCGTCGATGTCTTGAAGAACCTGACGTTCCTGGCCAAATCGAAGAACCTGTCGTTTCGCGAGAAGCGGATGCTCGACCGGGCCAAGTTCCTGGTGGTCTCGGAGATCTCCGAGGTCATCGGCGATACGGCCGAGGCGATCGACCACAAGGTCGACAGGGCGCTCGAGCGCTGCTTCGTGAATCGCGACAAGGCGATTGCCCGGGCCAAGGCGAAGCCGAAGACCAAGACCAAGGCCAAGGCCAAGGCGGCCAAGACCACCAAGACGGCCAAGGCCGCCAAGACCACCAAGACGGCCAAGACGGCGAGCTCGCCACGCGCCAAGGCGGCCAAGACCAAGGCCAAGGCCAAGGCCAAAAAGGTGGCCAAAGCGAAGACGACGGCCCGGAGCACCAGACGCACCGCGCGCGCCTCCTGAGCCGTCGGCCGACGGTATGATGCACGCCCGATCCGGTTCTGCCGGGTCAGGCGTTTTTCTATGCAAGCCAGAGTGTAACCAGCGCAACGAGGAGCCTCGTGCTGTCGACCGCCGTCGCCACCGTCCGTTCGATTTCGGCCTACGTGATCGTGTCGCTCTACGTGCTGGTCGCGGCGCCGATTGGCATCGCGGTGACGCTGGCCATCAGGCGCTCGCAGTTCCTGTACTGGCTTGGTCGCCAGGGGTGTCGTATCGGTCTGACGACGGCCGGCATCCGATACCGGGTCACGGGGCAGGAACGCCTGCGGCGGGAACAGGCGACGGGGTATTGCGTGAATCACGCCAGCAACATCGAACCGCCGATCATCTACATGGCGTTGGCGGCCGTGCATCCGCGACTACGCATTCTCTACAAAGCGGAGATACACCGGATTCCGGTCCTGTCGACCGTCTTCGACATCGCCGGCTTCGTGCCGATCCAGCGTCGGAGTCGTGAGCAGAGCCGTCAGGCCATCGACACCGCGGCCATGGCGCTTCGCGAGGGCAACTCGTTTCTGGTGTTTCCCGAAGGGACCCGAAGCCGGACCGGAGAGCTGCTGCCGTTCAAGAAGGGCGGTTTCGTGATGGCGATTCGCGGACGGTCGGCCGTGGTCCCGCTGGTGATTCTGGGTAGCCACGACGCCATGCGAAAGGGCAGTCCCATCATCCGCCCCGTCACCATCAGCGTGCGAATCGGCGAAGCGCTTCACTCGACCGACTACGGCCTCGAGCGCCGGGACGAGCTCTCACACGAGACCCGCGCCAGAATGGAAGCTCTCTTGGCTGAGGGACCAATCTGCTCTTGAACCTGTCCGCGGGGGCCCGGCGATCGCCAAGAACCCGTCAGCGGGAGCATCGTCGGTCTTCCTGAAGCCTGAAGCCTGAAGCCTGAAGCCTGAAGCCCAAGGCCGGAGGGCGGGTCTCTACTACGACCCGC
>CAJWMX010000347.1 GCA_913043805.1 uncultured Acidobacteriota bacterium
CAGCTGGTCGGAGTGGCGCGGTCGGACCACACGGATCTGCTCGCGCGGGCGCTGGGCGACCTCGGTTCCGAGCGCGCGTGGGTGGCGCATGGCGCTGACGGACTCGATGAGATCACGACCACCGGGCACACGAAGGTCTCCGAGTGCCGCGATGGTCAGGTGCGCACCTTCTACCTCCATCCCTCGGACTTCGGACTGCCGGTTGCCGCGCCGGAGGCCTTGCAGGCGGCGTCGCCCGAGGACAACGAGGCGATCGCTCGGGCCGTCCTAGCCGGCGAGCCTGGTGCTCCGCGGGATATGGTGCTCGCCAACGCGGCGGCCGGCCTGTTGATCATGGAGCGGGTAACAACCCTGCCCGAGGGGGTGGCGCTCGCGGCAAGCGCGCTCGACGACGGGCGGGCCGCCGAGGTGCTCACGACGCTGGAGCGGGTCTCCTCGGCCGCAGGGGAGGCGCCGTGAGCGCGGGGGCTCCGGATCTGCTCGGCACCATCGTCGCCGGCACGCGACACCTCGTCGAGGCTCGGCGAGCGCGCGAGACGGCTGACACCTTGGAGCGCCAGGCGTCGGGATTGACCGCGGGTGGCGACCGCTTTCTCGCGTCACTGCGGGACCCGGATGGTCCCAGGATCATCGCCGAGTGCAAGCGTCGGTCGCCGTCGCGAGGCATTCTGCGCGAAAACTACCGCCCCGGAGACATCGCGCGGGTGTACGCCAGTCATGGGGCCGCCGCGGTCTCGGTCTTGACCGAGCCCACCTTCTTCGACGGCGCACCCGAACACCTGCGCGAGGTCCGCGCGGCGGTGTCGCTGCCGGTACTCCGCAAAGACTTCCTGGTGGACCGCTATCAGCTCTGGGAGGCCGTGGTCTGGGGTGCCGACGCCGTCCTCTTGATTGTCGCGGCGCTCGGTGACGAGGAGCTTCGCACCCTCCACGCCGATGCTCGCGCGCTAGGTCTGGCGGTGCTGGTCGAGGTCCACGACGAGCGAGAGCTCGAACGTGCCATGAGGGCCGGGGCCGAGGTGATCGGGGTCAACAATCGAAATCTCCGGACCCTGCAGGTGGACATCGAGGCGTCCCACCGCCTGATCGGCGCGATGCCGGCCGGCGCCATCGGCGTGGCCGAAAGCGGCCTCCGTGGTCCCGAGGACATCGAGTCGCTCGGGAGCGTGGGTTACCGCGCGTTCCTGATCGGGGAGACGCTGATGACCGCCTCCGAACCCGGCCAGACCCTCCGTTCGCTCCGTGGGGTTCAGGTGGGCCTTGCCCCGGAACCAGGCGGGACGCCATGACTGCCCGGGTCAAGATCTGCGGCATCACGCGCGGCTCGGATGCGGTCCTGGCCGCTGAGCTCGGGGCGTCGTGGATCGGCTTCGTCTTCTGGCCGAAGAGCCCGCGTTCGGTCGCCCCGGCGACGGCGTCAGAGATTCTCGCCGAGCTGCCTCCACATGTAGCCGGCGTCGGCGTCTTCGTGAACCAGGCGATCGATGAGGTCAACGGGATCGCGGATGCCGTCGGGCTCTCCGCCGTGCAGCTCCATGGCGACGAGTCGACGGCCGATTGCGCCGCCTGCCGTCGACGCGTGATCCGGGCCCTCCGTCTCCGCGCCGATGACGACGTGCGGGCCGCCGACGGGATCTGGGAGCGAACCACGCTGCTTGTCGATGCGTACGACCCGGTGCGCTACGGCGGCACGGGTCAGGTGGTGGACTGGACGGTCGCGGCCGAGCTCGCATCCAGACGCCCGACCCTGCTTTCGGGTGGCCTGGCGCCACACAACGTCGCCGCCGCCATCGAGACCGTCGCGCCTTACGGCGTCGACGTCTCCTCCGGGGTCGAGGCCGCCCCGGGGGTCAAGGACCCTGACAAGCTGCGGGCTTTCTTCGCCGCCGTCCGATCGACCAGCGGAACGAGAAACGAGACATGACGATGATTGAGACTCCGCCCGCGGGCCGGCGCGATCCGGATGAGCGCGGCTATTTCGGCGACTATGGCGGCAGCTTCGTGCCGGAAACGTTGGTTGCTCCGGTCGAGGAGCTGAAGCGGGCGTATCTGGATGCACGTGGCGATGCCGGGTTTTGCGCCGAGTTCGAGCGGTTGCTTCAGCACTACGTCGGACGACCGACGCCGCTCTATGAGGCCCGTCGATGGGCGCAGGTTCTCGGAGGGGCACGCATCTTTCTGAAACGCGAGGACCTCGCCCACACCGGCGCCCACAAGATCAACAACGCCCTCGGGCAAGCCCTGCTCGCCCTGCGGATGGGGAAGCGCAGGGTCGTTGCCGAGACCGGCGCCGGCCAGCACGGCGTTGCGACGGCCACCGCCTGCGCACTGCTCGGGCTGACGTGCGAGGTCTACATGGGTGCCGACGACGTCGCGCGACAGGCGCCCAACGTGGTCCGGATGCGTCTGCTCGGCGCCAAGGTGACTCCGGTCGACTCGGGCAGCCGCACCTTGAAGGACGCGATCAACGAAGCGATGCGCGACTGGGTCACCAACATCGAAGACACCTACTACCTGCTGGGCTCGGTCCTCGGCCCGCATCCGTATCCCTTGATGGTGCGGGAGTTCCAGTCGGTGATCGGCGCCGAGGCCCGAACCCAGATCCAGACGCAGGCCGCCGGCCCGCCCACCGTGGTCGTCGCCTGCGTGGGCGGAGGCAGCAACGCGCTGGGTATCTTCGACGGCTTCGTCGACCAGGAGGACGTACGGCTCGTCGGGGTCGAGGCCGGGGGTGACGGCCTCGTGGCGGGGCGCCACGCGGCTAGGTTCGCCACCGGCACGGTGGGCGTGCTCCAGGGCACTCGCAGCGTCATCCTGCAGGATCAACACGGCAACATCGAACCGACGCACTCGGTGTCGGCCGGGCTCGATTACGCGGCGGTCGGCCCTGAGCACGCCTGGCTGCGTGACCTCGGACGAGCCGAGTACACCTCAGTCACCGACGAGGAGGCCCTCAGCGCTTTCCAGCAACTGGCGAAACTCGAGGGGATCCTGCCAGCGTTGGAGTCCTCCCACGCCCTGGCGCACATCGCGAGGATCGCGCCGGCCATGCCGGCCGACGCGGTGGTGCTGGCCAACCTGTCGGGGCGCGGCGACAAGGACGTAGCCATCCTCCAGGCTCAGGGCCTCGGTGACGATACGACAGCGGAGCCGGTCTCATGAACTCGCGCCTGGCCGACATCTTCAGCGGGTCGAGCGGCTCCCGACTCGTGACCTACGTAACCGGAGGTGATCCCGACGAGACGCGTTCGGCCGAGGTCCTACGGGCGCTCGGCCGGGCCGGCGCCGACGTCCTCGAGGTCGGTGTTCCGTTCTCCGATCCGCTGGCCGACGGGCCGGTTATCCAGCGCGCGTCAGAGCGGGCGCTTCGCGCTGGCACGAGTCTGCAGTCCGTGCTCGACCTGATTGAACAGGTGCGGCCGGATGTCGAGGCGGGCATCGTCGTCTTCACCTACGCCAATCCGGTCCTCCGCCTCGGGGTGGAGGCGTTTACCGCCCGGGCGGCGGCGGTCGGCGTAGACGGGGTCCTGGTCCTTGATCTGCCGGTAGAAGAAGCAGGGCCGTTCCGCCAGCAGGTGGTCGCCGCCGGGCTCGACCAGATCTTCCTCCTCAGCCCAACGACGACCAACGAGCGACTCGCGGCAGCGGCGGAACTGGGGCGCGGGTTCCTGTATGGGATCTCCCGGCTCGGCGTGACCGGAGCGCGATCGGAGGTCGGAGGCGGCGCCAGGCAGCTGGTGGAGCGGATCCGTCGGGTCTCATCGCTGCCGGTCGCCGTGGGTTTCGGTGTCTCGCACCCGGATCATGTCAGGGAGATCGGACAGTGGGCGGACGGCGTCGTCGTCGGCAGCGCGCTGGTCGACGTCATCGCCCGCGAGGCGGACTCCGGACGGCTGATCCCGGCGGTCGAGGAGTACATCAAGTGGCTGCGTAGCGGCACCGACGTCAAGGGAGCGCCGAGCGACCATGAGTGACAAACAGTCCCCGAGCGAGCTCCAGGCGGAAGTCGACCGTCAGATCGAGGTCATTCGACAGCGCATGGACGAGATCGATGCCCGGCTCGTCGCGTTGCTCAATGAGCGCGCCAACTGCGCCAAGGACATCGGAGACCTCAAGGACCAGGTGGGGATGGAGGTCTATCAGCCGAATCGCGAGATCGAGGTCCTGGCGCACGTGCGCAGCGAGAACAGGGGCCCGCTCAACGGCGAAGCGATTACCCGG
>CAJWMX010000348.1 GCA_913043805.1 uncultured Acidobacteriota bacterium
CGCCGACAGCACGGCGCCCGCGGCGCCCGCCCCGGTTCCGGCCGCGCCGGCGAACGAGGCCGTTTCATCCTTGGACTCCAGGCGCTCGGGGGGAGGGCGGCGTCTGTCTCCGGTCGTGCGCAGGCTTGCGGCCGAGCACGGCGTCGACCTCGAGTCGCTTCAGGGGAGCGGTGAGTGCGGTCGCATTACCAAAGCCGACGTGTTGGCCGCCGTCTCCGGCGGTGAGGGCCCGACGGACGCGACCACCGGGGCTCGCACCGAGCCGATGGGTGTGATGCGTCGTCAGATCGCCCAACACATGACGCTGAGCCGCCGTACCGCGGCGCACGTCCACACGATGTTCGAGGTCGACTTTGGCGCCGTCGCCCTCCAGCGTCAGGCTGCCGCTCCACGTCCCACCTACCTGGCCTATATCGCCGCTGCGGTGGCTCGCACGTTGTCGGAGATGCCGGTGATCAATGCCTCTGTGGAGGGTGACCTGGTCGTCCACCATGACAATGTGAACCTGGGCATCGCGGTGGCGCTCGACTGGGGACTCATCGTGCCGGTGGTCAAGGACGCCAACCGGATGAGCGTCAGCCAACTCGACGGGGCCATTGCCGATCTGGCGAACCGGGCTCGGAGCAAGCAGCTCTCGCCCGATGACGTTGCCGGGGGCACCTTCACCATCACGAACCCGGGCGGCTTCGGTTCGATCGCAGGCCTTCCGATCATCAATCATCCCCAGTCGGCCATTCTCTGTGTCGGCGCGATCGAGCATCGTCCCGCCGTGGTCGACGGTGAAGTCGTGCCCCGGCTGCGCTCCTATCTCACTCTCGGCTTCGACCACCGTCTGATCGATGGGGCGGTCGCGGATCAGTTCCTGGCGGTGGTCAAACAGAAGCTGGAGGCCGCCGCCGAGTGAGCCCGGAGCCCCGCCGGCTCGAAGTCCTGCGATTCGGTCGAGTGACCTATTTAAAGGCGCTCGAGGGGCAGCGACGGCTGGTTGAGGCCCGTAAGAGGAACGAGATTCCCGATCAGCTCCTCCTGCTGGAGCATCCCCCGGTCATCACGGTCGGAGTCAGCGGCCGACAGCACCGTGAACATCTACTGGCCTCTCCTGACGAGCTGGCTCGGCGGGGGATCGATCTGCTGGACGTCTCTCGCGGAGGCGACGTCACCTATCACGGGCCGGGCCAGCTCGTCGGCTATCCCATTCTGGACCTGAAGCCGGACCGCTGCGATGTTCACCGCTATGTGCGCGATCTCGAAGAGGCCCTCATTCGAACCGTGGCCCGTTTTGGCGTCGCGGCGGGCCGGGTGGACGGCCTGACCGGTGTGTGGGTGGCGAACGACAAACTCGCTGCGATCGGCGTCAGGCTGTCCAGGTGGGTGACCAGTCATGGCTTCGCGCTCAACGTCGCGAGCCAGACCGATGCCTTCCGGCTGATCGTGCCCTGCGGGATTCAGGACAGGGGTGTGACCTCGCTCGAGCAACTCCTCGGCACACAACCTGGCCTCTCCGCCGTCGAAGCGGCGGTGGCCGAGGAGCTGGCCGCCTGTCTCGACCGCACGATTGTCCCTGTCGCGATGTCGGAGGCCAGCACCGCCGCCGCCCTCTGGGCCGACTGGGAATAACCCATCCCCCTCTGGTGTTCTGCATATAGGACACGGAGGAAGACGATGCGGGAGAGCAGAAGCGACCAGGCGTTGGTGCAGAAGCTCCGCGACGGAGAAGCGGCCGCGGTGACCGAGCTGGAGTCGGTCTATGGGGCCCGAATCTATTCGTTGCATGAAGAACCGGGAAGATGCGGAGGAAGTGACCCAGGACGTGCTGCTGCGCGTGTTCAACGAGATCGACGCGTTCCGTGGGGACGCGGCGCTGTCGTCCTGGATCTACCGGATCACGTTCAACACCGCGATGTCGAGGTTGCGCAGCCTCAAGCACCGGCGGCCGGCCGAAGGGCCTCAGGAGCCGCTGAACTGGGAGGGCGGAGCCCCAAGCGCGGCGTTGGATGTAGCGGACTGGTCCGATCTGGCCGACGATCAGGTCCTGCGGAATGAGATGCGGGCGAGGCTGGTCGAGTCGCTCGGTGATCTTCCCGACATCTACCGCGACGCGGTACTGCTTCGGGACGTGCAAGAGTTGTCGACGGAGGAGGCGAGCGCGGTGCTCGGCGTCAAGCCACAGACGCTCAAATCGCGGCTCCACCGCGGACGCCTGGTGCTGCGTGAGCAGCTCTCTGACTTTGCGGCCGGCCTCGCGATGCGGTCGGTAGCCTGGGTCTTCGACAAGGTTCACCCCTGGCGGTGTTGCGAGCGCAGGGAGCCGGTTCGTCAGGTGGGGAGTGACCGATCGAGCTCCACATGCTCGCGCTGACTGAGGGAGGGAGCCTCCTCGCTTTCGATGCCATGGAGGCCGACGCGAACCGCCACCGCGGCCGCTTCGACCGCCGGCACCCCACCGGTCGGTTTCGCCACGAAACAACTGAAGGTCCGCTCCGATTCGGAGAGCAGCCCGCCGATCAGCGACACTGTGGCTGAGGCGAGTGTGTACGGGCCTGGTGGCCAGAGCCTGGCCGCGCGTTGACGTAGTCGCTGGAGCTGTGGCGGTGATAGCGCCTGCTCGAGCGCCCTGCCGCCAGCGGTGGCATGACTCCAGCCGATCACCGGATGCTCCGGTGGATTCCCGACAACGCTGACGGCGACCTGCGACGGTGAGACCCCGGCTTCGAGGGCCACGATCGCCCGCAGCGCCGAGTTGAATCCGATCGGCGCCGAGCCGATCACCCGACGCGGATCGATGCCGAGCCTCTCCACCGCGTGGGCCACGAGCGGGCCATGAGCGGCTCCGGCCAGCACCAGTGGAGCCCGCCGCACCAAACCGGCGATTCGTTCGAGCCAGTCCGCCGCCTCCTCTCCGGTCCAATCGCCATCCGGGCGTTCGGCCGGATCGGCCAGCACCACGACCGACGCGCCGATCACCTCATCCAACCCGGCACCCGAGACGTGCGTGTCGAATCGTTCGACCGGTCCCGCCTGGTTGATGTCGAGCGCCTTGCCCGCGGCGACCCCGACCGATGGGTCGATGAGCAGCACCCGGGAGGCGTGCTCACTCCGGGCGAGCCGGTGGGCGAGGGCGCCTCCGATGGCGCCGGCTCCGACGATGGCGATCGTTGTTGACATGCTTGATTGGGGGCTGCGCGGGCCGGCCGGTTCCGGGATTAAGATATCAGGCCACCGCCATGGGACAGACATCACTCGCGGGACGCGTGGCCATCGTAACCGGCGGGTCCAGAGGTATCGGGCTGGCGACGGCCCACGCACTTCACCAGGCCGGCGCCGCCGTCATGATCTGTGGCCGTTCTTCGGAGGCCCTGTCGAACGCGGCGGGAAGCCTCGCTGGTGGGGCGCCCGTAGCCATCCAGCGGGCCGATCTCAGTCGACCCGACGAGGCCGAGCAGGTGGTCCGCGCCGCGCTCGACGAACTGGGTGGGCTCGACATCCTGATCAACAACGCAGGGGTCGGTCGGTTCGGGTCGTTGAGCGAGCTGTCGATCGACGACTGGCAGGAGACGATCGGTACCAATCTCTCCGGTGTGTTCTATTGCTGCCGGGCCGCCGTTCCTATCATGAAGGAGCGCGGTGGCGGGTGGATCATCAACGTGAGCAGCCTGGCCGGCAAGCACCCGTTCGCGGGCGGAGCCGCCTACTGCGCCTCCAAGGCGGGTCTCAACGCCTTCACCGAGTCACTGATGCAGGACGTGCGGCGTGACGGTATCCGCGTGAGTGCGGTCCTACCAGGTTCGGTCAATACGCGGTTTGGCGGGCATGGCCCGGACCCGGCCGCGGATTGGAAACTCACTGCCGAGGATGTCGCGACGGTCATCGTCGATCTCCTGGCGCACGAGCCACGCAGCCTGCCCAGCCGGGTGGAGCTCCGTCCTTCCAGTCCGCCAAGGTAGCGCCACGTCTCCCGGTCCAACGGTATGTCGGAACAGGTTGGGAACTACCACCTGCTGGACGCCCTCGGCCCCGGCGCGCTCGGCCCCACCTACCGGGCCCGAGATAGCGTCGCCGGTCGGACCGTGCTGCTCTTGTGGTGGCTCTTCGGGTAGCGAACACACAACCCGGAAGCGCGAGTCCTCAATCGGCGGAGACGGTCAGCTCGACCCTGCCCGCGCGAAGCTGGTCGCCGGGATGGAGCGTCGCACGTTCCACCTTCCGCCCGTTGACG
>CAJWMX010000349.1 GCA_913043805.1 uncultured Acidobacteriota bacterium
CTCCTGATGACGCTGGGCGAAGCGGGGGTGCCCGGAGATGGCCCGAACCATTTCAACCAACCGTCCGCCGTCGTGGTATCCCCCGAGGGGGACGTCTTCGTCGCAGATGGCCACGGACCCGGAACCAACGCCCGCATCGTGCGCTTCGATACCGACGGCACCTACGTGCAGGAATGGGGCGGCCACGGTGCGGCGGACGGTCAGTTCGACACGCCCCATGCGTTGACGCTCGACGAACGGGGTCGACTGTTCGTGGCCGACCGCGGGAACAACCGGATCCAGATCTTCGAGCAGGACGGCACGTGGCTGGAGTCGTGGACGCAGTTCGGTCGTCCGAGCGGCCTGGCGATCGACGCGATGGATCGGTTGTATGTCGCCGACTCGGAGTCGCGGACGAACGAAGGAGGCTACGGTCACAACCCGAACGTGCGACGAGGCATCCGGATCGGACGCGCCCTCGACGGAATCGTGACCGGGTTCATCCCCGATCTGGCCGAGCGCGGCGACACGAGCGGAGCCGAGGGCCTGGCCATCGACGCCGAGGGAAACATCTTCGGCGCCGAGGTTGGGCGCGGCGACCTCAAGAAGTACATCCCGCGGTGACCCCAACCCGTCTCGGCTTACTCGTCGTCGTCCTCCTCGCGGCCGCACCGGCCGCCGCCCAGCCCCAGCTCCTGGTCAGCGCGCTCGACCGGACCGGGGCGCCACTGACCGACCTCACGCTCGACGACGTGTCGCTGCATCACGACGGAGGTCCCGTCGAGGCGGTCTCGTTGACCCCACTGCCCCGCACGGTCCAGGTGGTCGCGGTCTTCGAAGGTCTGGCGGTCACCCAGCGACAGCTCAACAGCGCCCTGGCTCGGCTGATCTCGACGCTCGACGCCGACAGTGTCGTCGACATGCAGAGTGTCGACGGGCCGCTCGACGCGGCGATCGTCCAAGCTGTTCAGGATCTGCACGACCGTGGGGCGCCCCACCCGGTCGTGGTCATGCTGGGCCAGGCCAGTGAGATCGGGCGCTCGGACTTTCAGTCCTCGCAGGTCAGGGGACGGCGGCAGGCGGCAGACCTCAGCGGTGATCTGGAGGGCGTACGCGACGCCCTGGCTGCGCATGGCACCCCGCTCTACGGCGTCAGCGTGACCGATCGTCCGCTCGAGAACCTGACCCAGCTGGCCAGCGGCAGCGGCGGTCGATTCGAAGTCATCGCGAGCCCGGCCGACCTGGCCGATACCCTCGCCGGCATCGGCGCCGAGCTCGCCCGCCGCTATCTCCTGACCTACAGCGCGACAGACCGGGACGCGGTCCCCGTCGTGCGCGTCAGCCAGGCCGACGCGGTCGTCCGCTCCGTCCCCTACCGACCCACCCACTAGACGACTAGTCCCTTAGCGGAGATAGCCGCGTCTCGCCGTGACCTCGAGTCCACGTCCCTCGACCGCCACCTCGAGCTCGTGCCACCCCGTGTCGCTGACGCCACGAGGAACGTAAGTCAGTACGTACCGGCTCCGGAACTCGCTGACGACCCGGGCGAACATCTCACGCAAGCGTCCGAGGTCGCTCGAGACCTGCAGCGATCCGCCCGTATCGCTCACCAGCCGGCTGAGATAGGCCCGACGGAACAGGTCTGGCTCCAAGGGGAACCACTCCTGGATCCAGGCCTGCCGCTCGCGAGTCACGAACGAGTCGGACGGACCCCGATCGAACGCGACCCCGTACACCACCACGTCGCTCCGCTGCGCCACGTCGAGTACCTCGCGGGGATCCAACCAACTCGCCGTATCGTCCCCATCGCTGAACACCAGCATGAGCGTGCGCGCCCCGGTCCGCTCTCGCAACGTCAGCCCGGTGAATGTGGCGTCATAGAGCGCCGTGGCCCCACCGGCCCGAACCCGCGTCAGGGCGGTCGGCAGCGCATCAGCCGAAGAGCTGGGGTCGAGGCCGAATCGGACCCGGTCAGAGAAGGTCACCAGCCCCACCCGGTCGTCGGGGCGGAGCGCCTCGCCCGCGGCGCCAGCCGCCGCTCGCAGCTGCTCGAGCCCGCGCCCGCCGACGCTACCGCTGACGTCGAGGACCAGGAGCAGCGTGATCGGCACCTCGTCCAGTTCGAGGCTCTGGATCTGTTGCTCGACACCGCTGTCCCGTAGGGTGAAGTCCGCCACCGTGAGGTCGGTGACCGGCTGCCCGCGCCTGGTCACCAGCACGTCAACCGACACCGCGTCAACCGCGGAACGGAACGTCTGCGCTGGCAACGACGCGACCAGGCCCAGGCTCAGCGCCACCGCGCCGGCGGCCCCGACCATGCTCCGGCCGACGACGCGGTTGGGGCGCGTCACGGCCCGACTTCCACACGCAGCTCGGCCCGCAGCTCAGGCCCCGCGCCAACCCCGAGCCGATAGTCGACCCAGGGGTCTGGCAACCCGCGCGTGGCCGACGCTACCAGGAACGGGTCGAGGACCGCCGCCGCCTGCCGTCTCGCGCCCCCACGGTCCAGCATGCGCGCCAGCGCCACCCGGGCCGACTGCCCGTCCGGCAGCAGGTCGGTTGCCTCCCACAGCAGCCGCTCCGCCTCCTCCGTATCTCCGGCGCCGGCGAGCTGCTCAGCCAGCAGCAGCCGACCGAGATACGCCTGCTCGACCCCGATGTCGGGTCGTCCCACGATCTCCTCGAGCAGCGCTCGCACCGAGTCGCCCAGGCCGAGCAACATCCGCACCCGCGCAAGACGTAAGCCTGCCTCCACCGCATCCGGTGACCGCTGCCACGCGGCGCGCGCGCGGCGCGCGGCGGTCAGGAGCCGTAGCCGCTTCCGTTCCTGGAGCGCCGGCAACTGCCCCTCTCCGGTCCCATCCAGGACCACCGGGGCGAGCGCGAACCCCTCATATAGCCAGGCTGACGTGGTCAGCAGCGCAACGTCATCAGACAAGCGCTCAAGCGCCACCTCGGCGAACGCCACGCCGCCTTGCCACCCTCCCCGCTCGAAGGTCAGCAAGGCGACCGCTCGATACCAGCGTCGTCGGAACGACTCGGTCGGCTCCGGATCGCGCGAAATCTGCTCGATCCATCGCACGGCTAGTTCGATCTGTTCGTTGGCCGCCCGTTCCCGCCCCCGCAGCCAGACCTGCTCGGCTGCATCCAGGTGCAGCATGGCGGCACCCCGGAACAGCTGCTCGGCCAGGGCCGGTCGCGCGTCGGTGCCGGTCAGGCGGCGGTCCGGCTCCCGCACGCGGTCGATCAGGGCGTGCACTACGTCTGGTTCGAGCGACAGCGCCTCGTCCACCGTCGTCGCGTGACCTCCGCTCCGATACGCGTCGACCAGCGTGCGATACGGAACAAGCTCGTCGCTGAACCAGAAGTCGCTCTGCGCCCAGGCGGGTGACGCGGTCAACACGAACAACCAGCACCAGGTGCGTCTCATGACGGTTTCCGCACCGCCAGCATCAGCACGTCGCGGGCCCGCTCGGAGGTCACCACCTCCACATCGAAGGAAGGCAGTCCGGGCGCATTGGCGAAGGCACGGCGCGCCTGGCCACGCCAGTCCTTGTGGCGACGCCCATGCTGGTAGCAGACCAGGAGGTCGCCAGGGTGAAGAGCCTCGAACAGGCTCGCCACCTCGTCGGACGAGACGTACTCAGGACCTGGCCGTTCGGCGACCAGCCCGATGTCTGGGTCCAGGAAGAGCAGGACGGGGGCCTCGCGGGACGCCCGGACCCGGTCCGCCACCCGCGCGAAGTACCGGCGCCGATCAGTGAACGGCTCCTGCAACACCTCGATCGACACGCCAGACGCTTCGCCGAGCCGGGCGATGTCCTCCAGATTCCGGAAGTGGGCGGCCACCGCGTCGGGCGGCGCCACCTGGCCCCGCGAGGTCTTGAGTGGCGGAACCTCGCCGTCGGGTCTCCGCATAGCCACCTGGATGATCGTCTCGACCTGCTCGCGCTCAGCCAGGTGGACCAGCGCGCCCCATTTGACGAGATCCCGATCGTTGCCATACCACTCGTGCCGCATCGCTCTCACCCGCGGAAACTGCCGCGCCTGGCCTCAAGCGCTTCCCAGCGGCCGTACGCCTCGTCCAGCTCGCCCTGGACCGCATCGAGCCGAGCCATCGTCTCCTTGATGGCGTCGGCCGCCTCCTGGTAGAACGTCGGGCCGGCCACCGTGGCGTTCAAACCGGTGAGCTCCCGTTCCAGTTCCTCAATCCGTCCTGGGAGCGCCACCAGCTCA
>CAJWMX010000350.1 GCA_913043805.1 uncultured Acidobacteriota bacterium
CTTCCGAAGGTCGGCGCCCAACTCGAGCTCGATCAGGAGCGAGGCCGTACCTTCAGCCGCGGTCGACGTGATCTCGCGAATGCCATCGACCCCTTGCACCGCCTCTTCGAGCCGCACGGCGACTGCGTCCTCGACCTCGGCCGGACTGGCTCCCGGATACGGGACGCTGATCGACACCATGTCGAGCGTCATCTCGGGGAACACTTCCTGATCGATCGACACGGCGGCAAGTAACCCGCTCGACAGGATGAACACCATCGTCAGGTTGGCGGCGACCGGGTTGCGTGCGAACCACGCGACAGCGGTGTGCATGATGGTGCGGAGGTGGAGGTCGGCTCCGGCCCTGGGGGCGCAAAGCCTTCACCACGACGGTAACGTACCCGTCGCCGAGGGGAAATGCCGGAAAGGCGGATGGGGGCGGTTACTCGTATCGCAGCGCCACCATCGGGTCGACTCGGGTCACCCTCCGAGCAGGAACATAGCAGGCCAGGAGCGCTACCGTCGTCAGCACCAGCGGCACGACCACGAACGCGACCGGGTCGGTCGCCGTCACCCCGAACAGGAGCGTCGTGAGCAGACGCGTGGTGGCGAAGGCACCCGCCAGGCCGATGATGAGCCCAAGCCCGGTCAACCAGGCGCCTTGAGGCAACACCATCGTCAGGATGTCCTGACGTCCGGCGCCCAGCGCCACCCGCACACCGATCTCGACCCGAAGCTGCGACACGATATACGAGAGGATGCCGTAGATGCCCACCGCGGCCAGTACCAGCGCCAACGCCGCGAAGGCTCCCACAAACAGCGCATAGAAGCGTGGACTCGCCACTGACGCCGAGAGCCGTGTCTCCATGGTGGCCACATCGACCGACCGCACCTGCTGGTCGATCCGGTTCTGGCTGCGTCCGATCTCGACATACTCCTGGATCTCAGCAGCCGAGATCCGGGTCACCTGACAGCCGTCGCACGATGGCTCGACAGACTGCGCCGAGACTCGCCCCATCATGAACGCCGCCGACACCACCACGACGCCGAAGATCAGCTTCTTCATCGAGTCACTCCTCCGCGGCTACGGCGCCACGCAGGCGAAGCTGCCTGCGTCGTTCGTGTCACCCGTCCCGTCATACTCCGCCACCTGGGGATAGGGGCAGATCGGACGGGTCATGGTCGTGTTGCCGCCAGCGTCGATCTTGGACGCCAGCAGACGTTCCGGCGCCCGGTCCTCTTCCACCCACGCCCGGATCGCCTCGACCCAGTCGACCCGGTCGGGCCCCGGCCCGCCGGCGCAGTGCAAGACGCCCGGCAGCATGTAGAGGCGCGAGTAGCCGGACGCCGATCCATCCTCGGCCTGCAGACGCTCGAAGTAGTCGATGGTACCGAGCGGGGGCAGCGCCAGATCGGACCAGCCGGTCCAGTAGATGATCTTGCCGCCCTGGTTCCGGAAGGGGCTCAGGTCGGTGCTGGTGGCGTTCAGGATCGCAGCAGTCGGCGCGGTGTCTTCTGCCCAGGTCGCGAAGTCGTACTGGGTATAGTCCCACTCCGGGTCGCTGAACACGAAGTACTTGAACAGCTCGGTCCCGAAGCCATACTGGGCGTTCGGGATACCGGTGGCGCGTCGCGCCTCGCTCGCCACCACCCACGAGTCCCAGCCTCCACGGTCGTGCTCACCGCCATAGTTGAACCCGGGATAAATCGACTCCCCCTTTGAGATCGGTCCCGCATACACCCGCTCGATGGCGTCGAGCTGGGCCTCGGTCACGCATCCCTCGGCGGCGACGTCCCCGGCGCACCGTGGCAAGTCGACTGGAGAGAAGCTGCAGGTGCGCGGATCGGTCATCGATCCATCGATCACGCCGTCGTCACCGTCGCACGCGTTCAGGATGCTGGTTCCCAGAAGTTCCAGCGTGTCCGGGGTGAGCACCGGCGCATCGATGTCACCGTCAGGATAGATCGCCTGCTGGTTCTGGACGAACGCGGCCCCGATCCCGGTCCAGTGATACGCCGGCGCCGCCGCGACGATGCCGTCGAAGTCGTCCGGGTAGCGCTGCGAGGCGACCATCGCCTGCCCTCCGCCGCGGCTGCAGCCGACGAAGTAGGAGTAGTCGGGGCCCTGGTCGTAGTAGTGCTCGATGATCGACTTGGCCGCCTCCGCGGTCAGATGCACCGCCCTGTGCCCGAAGTTCTCCTGCCGCTCGGGATGGTTGAGCGCCCAGGAGGCCTCGACGCCGGTGCCTTCATGCCCCGTGTCGGTGCCCACCGTGGCGTAGCCGCGCTCCAGCGGCCCGCCGCCGTGCGCATAGAGGCCGCGCGCCTGGTTCTGCACGGTGCCCACGAATCCCCCGCCGCCGCCCATCAGGAACCGCCCGTTCCAGGCCTCGGGCGCGGGCAAGAGCAGCTCGAACTTGATCTCAGTCTCGATGACCCCAGCGACGCGACAATGGGCCGGGAGACTGTCGGTAGCGGCCACGCTCTCGGCCTCGCCGATGCGCATGGCGATCAGCTCGAGGGTAGCCAGATCGACGCACGAGTCCACGGTCGCCGTGGTTGGCGTGGCGCACGCGGCGGCGACGGCCAGCGCGACGGCCATACCGAACGTCTTTAACGATCTGCGAGTGGATGGCATCGGTCTTCTCCTCTTTTCTGACGATCACCGTAGCTCGCGCGGCAACGATTCTCCCTCAAGCAGGAGATACAGATGTGCCTCGAGCTGCTGCATACCTGCTTCGCCGTCAAGCGACACCTGTCCGTCCCCGTTGTCGTCGAAGCCCTCGGCAATCTGATAGGTCAACGCCTGGAGTCTGCCCACCAGCGGTGCGGCCCGCCGAATCGACACCGCATCCCGAAGCTGGGTGGCAATACCGACCGCGGCGCGGGCGTGCGCCAGCATGCCGGTGGCGATCCGAACCACGTGCCCGGTGTGCGTCTCGAGATTGAGCGAGGCTTCCGACTCGGCGGCGGCCCGCTCCAGATGGCCGACCAGCGTCTCAACGGCGGGAATGACTCCAAACCCGAGACCGGGCCCGGAGGCGCCATCAGCCGGGTCGAGCAGATGCAGCACATGCGCCCCATGTCGTCGCATGGCGGCGAAGTCGCTCAGGTCACCCGCGGCGAAGTTCGCATGGAGCACCGCGGCGCCCACTTCGGCCGAGGCCGCGGCCGCGAGCCCCATTCCGTCAGGGGCGCCAGGGAACGCATACGCCACATGTCCCAGATGGGCAGACGCCCCGGCCGGGAGCGGGCTGGCCGTGCCGTTCGGCTCGTGGCGCTCGAGCATCCGGCGTCTGACGACCGCGCCATAGACGTTGCCGGCCGAGTCGACCCCGACCCCTTCGGCGCCGCTGTGCTCGATGGCGTATGGCTCGAGATCCTCGATGAGATAGTCGACCGAACCGTCGCGCGCGCTCCCCACGCGGATACCCTTCTTCCAACCGGGATTGTCGGTGCCGAACGACTCCGAGTCGGCCACATAGATCCGGTCGTCAGCGCCGATGGCAATCCCACTCGGCCGGCCGAACTGATACCAGACGTTGAGGAACGTCCCCTGCTGGTCGAAGATCTGGATGCGGTTGTTCCCCCGGTCACCGACAAACACTCGCCCCTCGGAATCGAGCGCGATGGTGTGGGGCACGTTGAACTCGCCCGGGGCCGACCCGGTCTCGCCCCACGACATGATGAAGCTGCCGTCGGCCGCGTACTTCGTGACCCGGTTCGCGCCCGGAGCGAAGCTGTGCCCCTCGGTGATGAACACCTCACCCGTCGAGGCCACCACGACGTCGGTCGGTTCATTGAGCAGCGGCGGGTCACCAGCCGTGCCCCGCTCGCCGATCGTCAGCAGCAGGTTCCCCTCGGCGTCGAACTTGACGACGCGGTGTCCCAGCTGGTCAGCCACCCAGACATTCCCCTCGTCGTCGAGGTCGAGTCCATGCGGAAAGTCGAACATCCCTTCTCCCCAGCTGAGCAACAGCTGCCCCTCGGGATTCAGTTTGAGGAGCGCCGGCTCGCCGCGCCCGGTGCAGGAGTTCTGGAGACACCGGCTCAGCAGATAGATGTTGCCGTCGGGCCCCTCATCGGCCCCGATGAACGAAGCGCGCTCGTCATAGGCGCCCGGCTCGTAGGAATCCGGCAACTCGCCCCAGGGGTGAACGCGGGCATAGGGGTTCGGCAGGCCGTTGGGCGGCGGGACCCGGGTCTGATCCTGGAGTTGGGCCGGGACCAGGCC